>CAYIIG010000001.1:0-44056 GCA_964363425.1 uncultured Candidatus Saccharibacteria bacterium
CATGTTTGCGTTAAATGCCAAAAGTGAAGTTGGGGCATTTCGTAATTCAAAGAATATCAAAGCAACTTCTTTTGAAGCGATAATAAATCTTTGTAAAACATCATCTGGCAATTTCAAAACATCACTTCCATAATGTTCCTTTGGTATGACACAAGTAAAACCTTCCGTGTTTGGATCAATCGAAAGAAAAGCCATAAATTCATCGCTTTCCCAAAATTTCCCCGCCACAAGAATATTACCAGAAACTATCTCGCAGAAAATACATTTGTTGTCTTTAGTTGTTGCACCGTAAATTGCCATAATTATGAAAAAGTAATTGTGTTTTTAAAATGGTCGATATAATAAATTGGTAGATTATATTTCGATAACTTTTCAACAGAGTATTTATTGATTTCATCAATCGGTATCTGAGAATCATTAAAATTTTTCATTTCGGTTCTACCGAAAATAAATCCCTTTGGCATATTGTCTTTTACAACATAAAGAAGTTGGTCGAGGTAATATCCAAAATCATCTAAATCTTCACCAATCGCTCCAGTATGGTATTCAATAAACAAATAGCGATTTTTTAAATCTATGTTCAGCAGACTTTGCATAAGTGTAAAAATCAATAGGTGTCCGCCGATTATTTTTTCCTTGGAAATATCTAAATCACTATTTGCAACAGCGAGAGCTTTTGCATTTTCTGAAACAGGAATTCCTGTTTTTAAAAAATCAGCAATGAATTTCCTATCATTTTCGGCTGGAAAAAATTGTTTAATACGAGTAAGTCCTTGTCCATAAAAACAGGTAATTCCTTTTGAAACTGCCATGGTTGAAAAATGAGTAAAGTCACTTAATCCATAAAATCGTTTACCCGATTTTACAATATTGCCCCAGTCAAGTTTATCAAGTGTTTGAATACATTTATTTCCTCCACGAATTATCCAAACAATTTCAGCATCAGAGATAATTGATTGATTAAATTTTTCAATCATTCCGTCAATTTTTTCTTCACCAGAGGCAAAATCAAGATACTCGATTTTGTTCTCATTCAAAAATGAAATTGACCCATCTAACGATGAGAGTTTTGCAAAGTCTTCTGTCTTACATAAGTTTGTGAGTGCGATTTTCATAACAATTTCATTTTATCATTTTTAGAGTATTTTTTCCAGTTAATGAATAACCCCACCCATTTCTGCACCCTACTGGTAATTGATTCACATAATACTTGGAAGTCGTTAAGACCTCAAGTGGCACTAGTTTGTTCTTGAAGGCGCAGTGAACTCTTTTTAACTTGGGAACGAAACATCCAAGTTCAAAAAAGGTGGTTGCAAAATCACCCTTTTTCTTTTTGTATCCAAGGGGAGCCCTTGGATTTTTAGATAGATTTTAAGCTATAAGGAATGAAATAAGCATCAAAGATGCTCCGACAAGCGCCATATTTTTTAAAAAATGTGTCATTTCCGTCATTCTCGCCATTGGGTCGGAAATCTTCCAATAAGAATGAATCATAAAGGAAACGGGCAATAAGAAAGCGATTATCAGCATGAGCGAAATTATTGAATATATATTTAAGATTATTCCCACACCTCCAAGAAGAATCAAAAGTCCCGAAAAATAAACGGCTAAGCGTGGCATCGGAACATTTTTTGAAGCGGAATATTTTATGAGCATTTTGCCGTTTTTGAAATGGTTGAATCCGCTCATTGCGAAATATCCACCGAATATAATGCGTCCTATAAGAAAAGTTATTGTTGCTGTTGTCATAAAATTTAAAAAATTATTTATTAAAGACTGAATATATTTAACTTCAAATATATTAACATAGAATATATGAAATTTTAAAATGACAGAAAAAATTATCTGTATTATACTTTGAATTACGAGATGCATCGGTTTGTCATTCCTGCGAATGCCGTCCACACCAGAGTAGGTGATTGAGCACAATCATTGAGCACAATCAGGTGTCGCCCCTGCTCTCGGCGACCGGGAATCCAGAATCAGCAAGTAATACTCTGGATATCCGCCCTAAAGGACCGTCGACAGGTGTCTATCACAAACGATAGACCTGCTGTTTACAAATCAATCGTAAGACTCTTGAGTAAACAGGGAGCCTGCGCGAAACATGTCCTCGCGCTTGACGCGGGGAATGACAGAAAAGAGCGTTTCGTAATTCAAAGGTATTATAATAAATTTTAATATGATAATAAATGTTGTTAAAGTTCTTTTTCCTTCGGCGCTGGCTTTCTTTATCGGTCTTTTGATAACACCGATTCTCGCGAAATATTTTTATAAATACAAAATGTGGAAGAAGTCGTCGCGAAGCTTATCCAAAACTTCGACTGATTTCGTTAAAATTCATAATGAAAAAGGAGAGTTGAACACCCCAAGAGTCGGCGGAATTATCATCTGGCTCTCCGTTTTTCTCACTATTTTCGTTATTTATCTCGTGTCGTTATTTTTCCCTTCGTCGCTTACGGAAAAGATGTCTTTCTTGAGCAGGGGACAGACAATTGTTCCTTTATTCGCTCTTTTGGCGGCTTCGCTTCTCGGGCTGATTGACGATTCTTTTCAGATTATCGGCAAAGGAAGTTATGCTGGAGACGCTATAATTTACAGAAAAATAAAAATTGCCTCAATTGTGATTATCGGCGCACTCATAGGGTCGTGGTTTTTTTATAAATTGGGTATTTCTTCCGTAGGTATTCCTTTTTTCGGCGCAATTGACATCGGATTTTTATTCATACCGTTTTTTATAGTGGTAATGCTTGCTGTTTTCTCGAGTAGTGTGGTTGACGGAATTGACGGACTTGCTGGCGGACTTATGGCGGAAGTATTTGCCGCTTACGCGACGATAGCTTTTTTTAACAATCAAATAGACTTGGCGGCTTTTTGCACCGTGCTTGCTGGAGGCATATTGGCATTTCTCTGGTTCAATATTCCGCCGGCAAGATTTTATATGGGAGAAACCGGCATTCTCGGGCTTACCATCACTCTTTCGGTCGTCGCTTTCCTCACTGATTCCGTCGCCGTCTTACCTATCATCGCCTTTCCTCTCGTCGCGACATCAGGTTCGGTCATTATCCAAATGCTTTCCAAAAAATTTCGCAATGGGAAAAAGGTGTTTATCGTCGCGCCCATTCATCACCACTTTGAAGCGATGGGTTGGCCGTCTTACAAGGTGACGATGAGATTTTGGGTAATCGGGGTCGTGTTCGCGATACTTGGGGTAATTTTGGCGCTTGTCGGTTGAAAATTTTTAAATGAAAAATAAAAAAGTCGATAAAATGTTTTTGGTCGTTGTGATTTTTCTTGTCATCGTCGGCTTTTCCATTTTCGCTTCGGCGTCAATCAGTCTTTTGGCGAAAGACGGGGCGAAGTTTTCAAGTGTCGCTTTCAAACAGTCCTTTTTCGGTCTGTTTTTAGGGTCTATCGCGTGTTTTACGCTGTCAAAAATTCATTATCGAATTTGGAGAAAATACGCCCTCTATATATTTATAGCAAGTATAGCTCTTGCTCTTCTGGTGTTTGTTCCAAAGTTTAGCTTTGCTCACGGCGGAGCGCGAAGATGGTTGTCCATAGGGGGAATATCTTTTCAACCGGCTGAATTTTTGAAACTGGCTTTTATAATTTATTTTTCAGCATGGCTGTCGGGCGTGAAAGAAAAAACGGCAACATTCAAATACGGCCTTTTTCCGTTTCTTGTTCTTTTGTCAATTATTGGCGGAATATTCTTGACGCAACGAGATACAGATGGTCTTGTGGTCGCGGTTCTTGCCGGTTTGGGGATCTTCATTGCGGCGGGTGGAAAATGGAGGCATTCGCTTATATTGATTTTGATATTATTTTCTGCCGTAGCGGTAACAGCATATTCAAAACCTTATGTGATGAAAAGATTCACTACTTTTTTCAATCCGTCATTGGATTCGCAAGGCACAGGGTGGCAAATTCAACAGTCTTTGAATGCCATCGGCTCGGGTCAAATGTTCGGCAGAGGCTTTGGGCAAAGCATACAGAAATTTAAGTTTTTGCCGGAATCAATCGGTGACTCTATATTTGCCGTGGCGGCGGAAGAATTCGGCTTTGTCGGAAGTGTCGTCATAATTTTTGCTTTTGTATTTTTCGCCTATAGAGGTTTGAAAATATCCGCAAAATCCCCGGACGCGTTCGGTGGACTTTTAGTCGCCGGAATTGTTATACTTGTCGTGTCGCAGTCATTTATAAATATAGCTTCAATGCTCGGAACGATACCGCTATCCGGCTTGCCTCTTATATTTTTCAGTCAAGGTGGAACTTCTATGTTTTTGACGATGGCGGAGATGGGGATAATTTTGAATGTATCCAGGTATCGCAAGTTGGCTTAAAATACATTAAACTAATTTAAAAATAACAAAAAATTCCGCATTTAATTAGGGTGAGATTGGTCCAAGCGAACGCGAGGAATGACAGAAAGATTGTTAATCTAAATTTAATCTTCTTATAAAATATGAAAATATTATTCACAGGAGGGGGTTCGGGCGGACATTTTTATCCGATAATCGCGGTAGCGGAAGAGGTTAATCGTATTATAAAAGAAGAGAAGCTCATAGCGCCTCAGCTTTTTTTCATTTCCGATTCGCCTTACGATGGGAGAGCTCTCGCCGAAAACAATATCGAATTTGTCAAAAATAGCGCCGGCAAGATGAGGAAATATTTTTCTGTTTTAAATCTTGTTGACCTGTTTAAAACTCTAGTCGGAATTATTTCCGCTATTTTGAAAATTTATCAAATATATCCCGATGTCATTTTCAGCAAAGGAGCATACGCAAGTTTTCCTGCGCTTGTCGCGGGAAGACTTTTGCGAATTCCCATCGTCATTCACGAATCTGATAGCGCCCCAGGCAGAGTCAACAAATGGTCGGGTAAATTCGCTGAAAAAATCGCATTGTCGTACCCGGATGCCGGCGGTTTTTTTGATCCAAAAAAGACGGCTTTCGTCGGAAATCCGGTAAGAAAAGAAATTATGATTCCCATTACTACAGGAGCGCGGGAATTTTTGAAACTTGAACCCGACCTGCCCGTCATTCTTATAATGGGAGGTTCTCTCGGCGCCAAAACAATAAACGATGTCGTGTATGACGCTTTGCCCGCTTTGGTTGAAAATTATCAAATAATCCACCAGACGGGAAAAAATAATATCAAGGAAGCGACGCAAATGGCGGAGATTGTCCTTGCGGGCAATCCGAAGAAAAGCAGGTATAAACCATTTGATTATCTGAATAATTTGGCAATAGGTATGTCTGCCGGGGTGGCGGAAATTGTCGTATCAAGGGCGGGGTCGGCGATTTTTGAAATTGCGATATGGGGAATTCCTTCAATAATTATTCCCATCACGAATTCGATATCTGATCACCAAAGAAAGAACGCTTACAGCTACGCGAGAAGCGGGGCGGCGATTGTTATCGAAGAATCCAATCTCAATTCTCACATTTTGGTTTCTGAAATCAACAGAATCACCAGCAACAAAAACGAAATGGACAGAATGCGAAAAAGCGCCAAAGGATTTTCCAAAGCCGACGCGGCGGAAAAGATAGCTCGAGAAATAATTCACATAGCGATGAAACACGAAAAATAAAATGAATAATAATGTAAACAAAACCGTCGTTCGTTTTGCGCCAAGCCCGACAGGGTTTCTCCACTTGGGTAGCGCTCGAACTGCCATTTTCAATTACCTTTTTGTGAAGCAAAACAAAGGCAAATTCATCCTGAGGATTGAAGACACCGACAAGGAGCGGTCTAAAAAAGAATACGAAGATGACATCGTGAATAGTCTGAATTGGCTGGGAATAAAATTCGATGAATCGTTCAAGCAATCTGAAAGGGGAGCTATCTACAAAAAATATCTCAATAAATTGATAGACGAAGGCAAAGCGTATGTTTCCAAAGAATCAGGCGTTCTCGAAGCCGGAGCGCGAAATGAAGTCATAAGATTCAAGAATCCTAACAAGAAAGTCATATTTAACGATATGATAAGAGGAGAGATAGAATTCGACACGACCGAACTTAAAGATTTTGTCATCGCTAAAAGTCTTGAAGAACCTTTGTTCCATCTCGCCGTCGTTGTCGATGACTTTGAAATGGGAGTCACTCACATCATAAGAGGCGAAGACCATATTTCCAACACTCCGCGACAGATCTTAATTCAAGAAGCGATCGGGGCGCCTAAGCCGAATTACGCTCACATACCTTTGATTCTCGACAAAGATCGTTCCAAACTTTCAAAAAGAAAACATGGAGAAAGAGTTTCCCTTTCTCATTATGAAAAAAAAGGTTATTTACCTATTGCAATGGTGAATTACCTCTCACTTCTTGGATGGAATCCGGGAACTCCGCAGGAAATTTTTACGATGGAAGAATTGATTGGACAGTTTGACATCGGCAAAATTCAAAAAGGAGGCGCGATTTTCAACGAAGACAAGCTAAAGTGGGTGAACAAAGAGCATATGAAAATGTTGCCTGCGGATAAAATAGCGGATGAATTTCAGAAAATAATCAGTCGTCATTATTCGGCGGAAATATCATTTGTTAAAAAGCTTTTGCCGGCAATCCAAGACAGGATAAGCTCGTTTGGAGATGTTGAGGATATGATCAAGGCGGAAGAATTGGGCTATTTTTTCAATAAACCGGATTATGAATCCGTCTCTCTTAAATGGAAAGGGGATACTGACATTGAAGTCTCGAGAACGCATTTGAATTATATTTTGTCCGCGCTGGAATCTATTCCCGAAGATTTATTCACTATTGACAATCTCAGGAGCGTATTATTTGGTTATGCCGAAGAAAAAGGGAAGGGAAGCGTCCTTTGGCCACTCCGATTCGCTCTTTCCGGAAAAGACAGATCACCTAACCCCTTTGCTCTTATGAGCATATTGGGTAAAAAAGAAACTATGGATAGGGTAAAAATCGCTTTGCAAAAAATGCAATGAAAGTAAAACAGGCATTATCTTTAAAAACTATTTTATCGGTTGCTGTGTTATTTGTTATGCTTTTTGTCTTCATGATAAAATCGTCAGAAGCCTCGACTGTTAATGAATTAAAAACGAAGATAGAGGATGGGAAAAGCAAATTAAGAGAGATTGATAAGGAAATTGCCGAATTGGAACAAAAATCAATTGAAGTTGGGAAAAATACGCAAAGTTTAAAAAACGCCCTAAGCAAGCTGGATGTAGATAAAAATAAAATTGAAGCTGACATAAAAGCCACTGAAAACAGAATAAATATAACCAGTTTGAGCATAGAAAAGCTCGGAATGGAAATAATCGATGCGCAGAGGAGAATACAAACAAACACCGACGCCATATCGTCGGCTTTCAGAAAAATAGATGCGGCGGAAGGAACGACTTTCATTGAAACAATTCTCACTTATAATAATGTTTCCGCCCTTTGGGACGAAGTGGAAACCATGCTCAGATTTCAAATCGGTGTCAAAAAGAATACGGGCGAATTGAAAATTCTCAGAAATGATCTTCAAAACAAAAAGACCGAAAAAGAGAAAAACAAAAAAGAGTTGCTAAATATCAAATCCGAGCTTAATGATCAAAATGAGCTTATCGAATTCAATAAAGAAGAAAAATCTCAGCTTTTATCAGTGACAAAAAGCAAGGAATCCAATTACAAAAAAATCTTAGCTGAAAAAAAGTCGCTAAGTGACGCTTTCGAAAAGGAGTTACTTGATTTTGAATCGCAACTTAAAATCGCGATTGATCCGAAAAGCATTCCGTCCGTGGGCGCCGGCATTTTATTTTGGCCTCTTGATAAAATTTTTATTACTCAAGAATTTGGCAATACGGAATTTGCGATGAGAACGAATGCGTATAAAGGCAAGGGGCACAACGGAGTTGATTTTCAAGCGGCGCCGGGAACTAAAGTCAAGGCGGCGCTGAATGGGGTGGTTGTCGGCGCAGGCGACACGGATAAAGTTTGCAAGGGAGCATCTTTTGGCAAGTGGGTGCTTTTAAGGCACAACAATGGATTATCCACTCTTTATGCTCATCTTTCTCTTATAAAAACTTTTGAAGGCGAGACTGTCAAAACAGGCGATGTTATAGGGTATTCTGGAAACACAGGATATTCCACAGGACCGCATCTTCATTTTACGGTATACGCCACCCAAGGTGTCAAAGTAATGGACAAGCAGAGCTCTGTCTGCAAGGGTGTTTATCGCATGCCTTTTGCCGATCTTAGAGCTTACCTTAATCCGATGCTGTATCTTTAGGATTTTTAAAAACGCATTATGATATAATTATTCTCAAATGACTTATTTCAAAAAAAACAAAAGTGGCGGATTCATCAAGACGATATTTATCGTGATTGTGGCGATAATAATAATCAGCTTTTTCGTCGATCTTAAGTCTTTGTCTACGCCAAAGTATCTGCAAGACAATTATCGATACTTAAAAACCCTGCTAGTGTCATTGTGGACAAATTACATCTCAAACGCGGCGTATTATATTTGGAATAAGATATTCGTAGGGTATATTTACAAAGACTTGTTTATCAATTTCATCTTACCTAAGATTCACTCAAAGTAATTTTATTTGCAGTAACAGGGAATATGTTAAAATTACCACAGTGTCGCAAAAGATATATTGTGCGACACTGTGTCGGTAAACAATATAGTGTCTTCAATCGCCTATAAAATCAATTCCCCACTCTCAAATTACCATCTTAATAATTCTTAATACCAAAAAATCCATTTTTTCAAAAAAAATATGTTATAATGTTTTTAAATATCAATTAAATTTAAATTATAAAAATATGGAAGAACAAAAAAGAAACAATCTTACGATTCCCCTGGCGATAGTTGTCGCTGGAGCTTTGATTGCGGGAGCTTTATTTTTGACAACCAAGAAATCACCAGACGCGGTAAAAACAGCTGACACGAAAAGCGATAAAAATGAAATCACAATAGAGCCAGTTAGCGCCGAAGATCATATTCTCGGAAATCCGAAAGCGCCGATAATGATCGTGGAATTTTCCGACACCGAATGCCCTTTCTGCAAAAATTTTCATCAAACAATGCATAAAGTCATAGATACTTACGGAAAGACTGGGAAAGTGGCTTGGGTTTATAGGCATTTTCCTATAGACGGACTTCATTCCAAAGCCAGAAAAGAATCTGAAGCGACAGAATGCGCGGCGGAGCTTGGTGGTAATGACGGCTTTTGGAAATATCTTGATAGTTTATACAAAAAAACTCCATCAAACAATGACTTGGATATGTCGCTTCTGCCTTTAATCGCGGAAGAGATTGGCTTGAACAAAACAGACTTTGAAAAATGCTTGGGTAGCGGAAAATACGCTGACAAAATCGAAAGAAGCGTTCAGGACGCGACAACGGCGGGAGGACAAGGGACGCCTTACACTGTCATCATTACCAAATACGAAAAAATACCTATCAGCGAAGGCGCGATTCCGTTCAGTGGCGGACCTGTAAATATGAAGATTATAATTGATGATCTTATAAGTAAGAATTAATTTTGATCGCAAAACTTTTTTATTATGAAATTAATAATTATAAATGGAAGCTCTTGTTCTGGAAAAAGCACTATTATAAAAAACATAATGAGAGAGAAGAATCATTACTTTCACCTATCTTATGATTCTCTTAAGTGGCAATTTTCTCAATATGCCTCTGGTAAATACTATGAGGAGATTCACATGGTTATGGTGTCCATACTTGATACTATGTGTAAATTGAAATATAACATAATAAGCGAAGCTCTGAAGAAAGAATCGAGGGAAGAGATTATTGGATTAGCTAAAGAGTATGGATACGAAGTATTAGAAATTAATCTGGAGGCTGACTGGAAAGTATTATCTGAAAGATTTGACGAGAGGGTAGCAATAGCATTAGCGAATCCAGAAAAAAAAATCGCCAATCTAAGCAAAGACAGATTCAAAGAACTTTTTGAAAGGTATCAGAATGAAAAAAATCCTTTAGCTCTTACTTTCAGGACAGATACGCAAAGCGTAGAAAATGTTTCAAGTGACATAATGAAACTTCTGTAAAAATACCCCACCAATAGAGAAGCGACCAACAATCATTTCATCATCCCTCTTAACTCGCAGTATTCGCATTTCTTGTCGTCGCATTTTCTATCCCAGAATGAAAACGAGATAATTTCCTTTGTAATTTCTTTTATTTTATTTTGAAGTTCCTCGACATCGTCTTTGGAAATGACAAATTTTTCTTTATGATACTTCCCCGCGTCATCAGGTTCGGTAAAATCGATTTCACCGGAAATCATTTCGTATTTTCCTTTTTCGTAATTATCGAGAAGTAGTTTATAAAACACGAGCTGTCGCATATTGTCGCCTTTTGAATTTTTAGTTTTTCCTTCTATATCATTTCTGCTTTTCGGCTTGGAAGTTTTATAGTCAACGACATTTACTTTCCCATCTTCATCAATTTCCAATTTATCCAGCTTGCCTTTGAGAAGAATCGCGTCTTCCCCGCTCTCCGTCTTTTCAATAGGCAGAAAAATTCCGCCGATTTTGAATTCGTTTATGACGGATCTTCTCCATTTTCCTTTATAAAAATCATAATAACCGCCGAGAGATTTCTCGCCTTTCTCCAGCGACTCTTCAAAATCAACATCGGAAAAAGGCTGTTTCATCAGATAATTCCGGAACAGATCAAGAAATTCTTTCTTGCTCAAATTCTCCTCGTTTTTGTATTTGTCGAAAAAATGACTGAGCGTTTCGTGAACCGCCGTGCCGTACATCTGATGCTTGCTTTGCGACTTGGGCAATCGGACCAGATTGTTGAAAAAATAATTCCACGGACAGTCAAGATAATTATTTATCGCCGTGACGGAAAGCCCTTGCTCGAAAAAAATCTTTTTGAGGTAATCTTTGTCTTTAATATCCGCGCCAGCATTCTTTATCTCGGAGAAAGCCGATTCTTTTGTCAATGAAAACTTTTCCTCGTAATCTTTCGTATCAATGATTTCAAGATGTGAGCCGTCAATTTCTCCGATAAATTGGCAAGGCAAAAGCTGTTCGCCTTTCTCGCCTTGAAGAGAATAAGTAATGGCAACTTCTTTTTTGGCTCGAGTCATCGCCACATAGAAAAGCCTTCTCTCGTCGTCAATCGACGCGCACTCTCCTGCTAACGCGCTGATAATTGGAATTTTGAAACTTCTCATCTCTCTTTTGTTGCCCCAATGTCCGTCCGTCGCTCCCGTGATATAGACGAGTTCGTATTCAAGTCCTTTTGATCTATGCGCAGTCATAATTCTTACGCCCTTCGAACTCGACTTTTTAGATTTTGTTTTTATGGAAATGCGATGATTCGCCAGTATGTCCAGATAATTAACAAAATCATTGAGCCTGTAATCTTTGTGATTCTGAGCGAGTTTTTTTATTTCTTCAAAAAGAGTATCTAGCTTCCAAAGTTTACCGGCAGAACCATCTGTCGAAATGATGTAATTTAAAAATCCGGAATCCCTGACGACAGTTTCAAAAAAATCAAGAATATTTTTATTTTTGGACAAACGGCTCCATTTCAGTAAACTATCGAACAAAGAAACGACTTTCTCAGGACATTCAACCTCCGCTTCTTTGAGTTTGACGGGACTTTTTAAAATATCAATTAATCGGCTTTTTTTTGAAGCTCTGTACCGCAGGATTTTCAAAACATCCGAATAATCAAGATTGAGAAAATCAATGCAAATAACCCGAGAAAGAAATTCGTCGTTATTCAAATCGTTGAGTGATCGCAAAATCATAACAAGTTTGATTATTTCTTCGTCAGAAAACAAGTCTTCGTCTGATTCTATTATGTGCGGAATACTTGCCTTGGCAAGCGAGCGAGATATATCAGACGCGTCTTTATTTTCCCGGTGCAAAATCGCGATTTCATTTGGATTTATTCCTTGCTCTATTTTTTTACCTATATCTTCCGCCAAAAAATCCATTTCGTATCTGAATTTAGTGAAAGGGTAAATGGATATTTTGACATTTTGATGTCCGACATTCGCTTTAAGCTTCACTCGCAATGATTCGTCTTTCAAAAAATTTTTACTTATGAGGGTATGCGAAGCGTCGAGAATCGTCTGCGTTGAGCGATAATTATCATCAAGCTTTATGATGAGAGCGTTCGAATAAAGATTTTTGAAATAGAAGAAATTATCCAAGGATGCCCCTTGAAAGCGAAAAATGGCCTGCTTCTCATCGCCGACAACGAACAGATTTGGATTTTCGTGAAAGCCGGAAATCAGTTCGAGCATTTTATTTTGCGAATTGTTGGCATCTTGATGCTCGTCCGCCAAAATATACTGATATTTTTCCTGAAGTTCCAACAAAAGACCTTTGTCGCGCGTCATAGACTTTATCGCCTCAAGTATCATATCTTCAAAGTCATATAGTTTTTTATCCGTCAAAGATTTTTCGTATTTCTTGTATACAATCAAAAGCTCCTTGTTTTTTTCAATGGATTTTTCAATATCCTTATATTTCCCTTTCATTTCTCCCGCGTATTTGCCGTTTTTGTGGTATAAATCTTCCGCGCTGAGCAAAGATTTTTCTTGATTTTTGATAATTTCGGAGAGTTTTTCGGGATTCACATTTTCTCTCTTCAGAGTTTTGATTTCCAAAAGTATCGGGCGAATATAATAAAACGAATCACCGTAAGGTTTGAGCTTTTGGAGTTTTATTGAGTTTATTATTTCTTCCAGAATTTTTATTTGGTCAATGTCAGTCGCATTATTTGAGCCGATTATCCTCGGAAATTCTTCCGGATAATTTTTTATTATTTCGTTGGCAAAACCGTGGAAAGTGTTTATATTCACTTTGTAGGCCGCGCTTCCGATGATGTCGGCGAGTTTTGCCCGCATTGAATAAACTCCCGATTCCGTAAACGAGAGCGCAAGAATGCTGTCAGCCGTCGTATCCGTCCTCGCTAAGATATTGGCGATGCGAAGGGTGAGAATCGAAGTCTTCCCCGTCCCCGGTCCGGCTATCACCATAACAGGACCTTCAATCGCGTCCACCGCCTCTTTCTGCCGAGGATTCAGCCTTTGATATAATTCTTCAAATTTTGAGGTTTTCATCAGGTGAATTATATCACGACTGAAAAAAGAATAAGGAATCCCCGCCACGATTTGCTCGTAGCGGGGATAAAATCTTTTGATTTACAGGTCATTCTTTTAACCCGTAAACCATCGAACGGGCAGAAATGCAATTGGCGCAACGGTCGCAAACCTTTACTTTTCCATTCACAACAACGCCTCCCTCCTTTACCGCCTCTCTTAAAATGCGGGGAATTTCTACCCATTCATCTTCAACCTCTAAATCCCCGCATTTGACACAGAGATTTACATGGAGGCGGTCATTACGGTTGGTGGCAATCATTGCCTCCCAGATTTTTCCAAATAGCTCGGAAAAACCAATTTTGGCTTTGCTTCTAGTCAGTCCAACAACACCCGCAGGCGCAACGATTTCTCCTCGGCACTCCATTTTTCACCTCTTTCTTCAAAATAACATAAAAAATAAAGAACAAAATCTCCTCACCTTTAAATACAAATGGCTGGGAGAGGTATTTTCACTTTCGCAATTATCCCTTTAAAACATAAAAAAATCAAACGCTATTATTCATTCTGCGTTTTTCCCATTTTCGTTTGAGCGAGGATTGTCTTTTGCAAAACTTTGATTTTTAAAAACATTGCGCAAGCGCGACGGCGCGAGCATAGCGAATTTTCAGCAGAAAATTACGCGTGTTTTTAAAAATCAAATCCGAGCGATTTTTTATTCCATAATCCCATCCAAATTGACATCGTAGAGAATCTGCTCCTGAACAAGCCTGTAATTTATCAATTCTTCATCTCTGAACCAATGCTTGATCTCGTCTTCCGCTTCCTTTACGGAACCAGAAGAATGAACGAGGTTTCTGATACATCTTTCATTCACATCGGACATTTCATAGGAATCAAGAACGAAATCTCCGCGAATCGTGCCTACATCTGAAGCGAGAGGTTCCGTGCCACCGGTGATCTTTCTCACTATCGCGACAGCGTGAGCGCCTTGCCATACCATCGCTATCACAGGTCCACTTGTCATATATTTCTTAAGTCGCTCAAGAAGAATCGCGGTTATTTTCAAAGGGTCGTCTATAGGCGGTTTCATACCTTTATCTTTATACCCCTTGATGGTTTTCTCCCCCGTTATTTTCATCCATTCCGGATCCAAAGTGTAATGTTTTTCAATCATCTCTGCGGTTGGTATCATCATTTTTATTCCAATAAGCTTAAGCCCAATTCTCTCAAATCTTTTTATAATCTCGCCAGCAAGAGACCTCTGCACGCCATCAGGCTTCACTATCACCAATGTTCTCTCTTTTTTAAAATTTTTCATATAATTAAACTGGCTTTCGAAATTAAATGCTCTGTTTCAAATGGTTTTTCTGCGATTTTAACTTTATGGACATAATAGACCCTGCGAACTTTCGACTGTTCTCGCCACCTCCTCTCTAATATAAAGTATTTAAAGACAAACTCAGCTCATTTGATAAAGCTCTTTTATTTCTTGAATCGCAAGATTGATTCTGTCTTCTTTGATGCCATTCTTCTTCAGAATGCCACCACTGATCAGTTGCTTGCAAAGAACTATGCCGTTTGAAATAAATTCTTTTTTTTCATAATCTGTAAGAGTGGTGAGCGCGGTGATCGGGTGAAGATTGAAGTCTTCAATCATATTGTGAAGGTTGCCTGTGATGGGATAATTCCAACCGACAAGAGCAAGTCCGCTACACTCGGCATATTCAATCGCCGATGATGTGAATTTGGTGTTGGTGATCAGATGAGCTTCGTTGTGTTTTCTCTTCTTGCCTTCCACTGTAAAAAGCGTTTCTTTCAGATCGTCAAATCGCGCTTTGACATAAAGCGCCACTTTGAGATCGGACTTGAGTCCTATGTCGTTGTGAAATTTGGCCTCAGCGATAATTAGCTTGACATCGTTCCACGCAATAACATCGATTTCATGTTCGACACATCGCCCTCTCGCCATAAGATTGGTTTCCGATTTAAACCCTCTCGCTTTAAAAAGCTCTGAGATGAATTTTTCAAACGGGAAGCCCGACGGACCCAATTCCATCACCGCCTTTCTCAGAGAATACTTGAGAGAAACCGGTTTTTCATATCTCCGTAAAAGAGAAAAGGCATGAGTGTAGATTTCTCCCGTGCTCATGCCGTCCCTCACCTCTTTAAGTATGTGATCCGCTATCAAACTGACATTTTTTTCAGATGCTCCGGCTCTTACAAGCGATGTTTCCAATTTTTTGATATCAAACGGCTCTTTTACTCCGGTTGATTTAACAATTAGAATATCTTTGCTGAGCATAGAAAATAACTGAAAAAAATAATCTTTATTTGTCGCCGAAATTAGAATTTACTTTATCGATGTCTTCACCTTCTTTTACTTCCAAAACATTTAATGTGATCGCTTTACCGTTCAGTGTCGCGTCCACTTTGATATTTTTCGGCGCTGTGAATTCAATTCTAAACGGACGAGGGGTGATTACCTGAGCACAGATCTCGTCAGTAGTTTTGGTAGTGAAATCAAGCGTGTATTTGCCAGTCTCGGCCGGTACGGCTTTAACCTCTACACTGTGACAAGGTGTTGGAAGATTGATTATTCCCGCGTAAATATGCTTGCCATTCTTATACTGATGCTTTGCATTGATAAATGTCACTTCGTAATCTGCGCCAGAACCATCTTTCAAAGGAATTTTTTCCTCTGTTTTTGAAGTATTAACTTTTCCTTTTTTGTATGAAAGATAAAATCCTCCTCCGATAAGGACGATGATGATTATCGCAATCACTATCGCTGTTGTTTTTTTACTGTTGTTTTCCATATAATTTAAATTATTTTAATAAATTTACAAGTAAACCGAAAACTTCTCAACTTATAATAACTACAATATACACCTTTGCTAAAAATTGTCTACAACCCCTCCGCCGATACAGGTGTCTTTATTGTATATCACAATAGATTGACCTCTCGAAACAGCGACTTGGGGCAAGTCAAAAATAACCGCAAATTTCAAAGCAACCTTTGCTTTATTCGTATTTTCGACATTAGAACCGTCAGTCGTTTCGGACATAATCGCCTGAATACGGCAAGTTTGAAGCAATTGTCGATATCGAATCCTTGCTTTATATTCTCTGCTGAAATCAGGAAGTCTGCCGTGTATCCAATTCACTCCGCTTATGATGATTTTCTTTGACGACGAAACATCCTCGACAATTGGACTGTCTGAAACCGTAATTTCGTTCGACAATATACTTTTTGAAATCACATAATGAGGTTTTTCTTCCGCCGTTTTTTTTGTAATTGTAAATCCGCGCCTCTGTCCCACGGTGTAATAATACGCTCCCTCGTGCCATCCGATAATTTCGCCTTTTTCATTCAAAACATTTCCTTTCTTTGGCGGAATATAATGCTTCAAGAAATCTTTCATATCGACTTTACCAATGAAGCAAAGTCCTTGGCTGTCTTTTTTTTCCGCAACAGATAGACCAAATTTCCGCGCCATTTTTCTGACCTCGGTTTTTTGCAGATCGCCAACAGGAAATAAAGTTTTCTTCAAATGTTCCTGTGTCAAATTCCACAGAAAATACGACTGGTCTTTATTTAAATCTTTAGCTTGTAATAAATTATAGACATATTCTTGTTTTCTCTCTCTATCGGGGGAATTAGATTTGAGATTTGCCACGCCCGCCATCGTTGCGCTCAGGCGTTGCGGGCGGGAGATTTTATTTTTTAGATTTCGCTCCAAGCGAACATAATGACCTGTGGCGACATAATCCGCCCCGCTCTTCATCGCGAAAACAAAGAAAGCTCCGAACTTTACATATTTGTTGCAGTTTACATCGGGATTCGGAGTCATTCCCGCTTTGTATTCACGAATCATATAATCCACCACTTCCTTTTTATATTCATCCTCCAAGTCTAGGGTCAGAAATTTAATTCCAAGCCTCGCGCACACCCTCATCGCGTCCAGCCTGTCTTCTTTCCAAACGCACTCCACGAAATCAGGTTGCCAAACCTTGATGAATACGCCCGTCACATCATAGCCCTGCTCCTTAAGCAAAGCCGCTGAAAGCGAGCTGTCCACTCCGCCCGACATCGCCACGAAAACTTTTTTAGATTTAATGACGGGCTTATTTTTCGACTTTCTGTATTTTCCTTTATTTTCGTACTTACTCACACCTCCCTCTGTCATTCCCTTGAAAAGGGGAATCCAGACCCGCATTGATTTAAATCTGGATCCCCGCGTTCGCGAGGACGACAGAGAAAATACTAATGATTCATAGGGTGTGAACAGATACTTATTTTCTTCTTGACTTTTCATAGAGGATATGCTACCATACTTTTAGATTTAAACAAACAAAAAAACCATTAACGGAGGATAAAGAATGGATCTTATTCTGACTATTTGGGTCGTTATTTCTGTATTTTTTTCCATCTTTTTTTTGGCAGTATTATATGGCCTGATGATGCGTTTGGAAAAGGTGCGTGGCTTCGAGGCTGTAAGAACGAGTTCAGCAGGAATATCAGTAATTATTTTCATCCTGATTTCTGTGCTTTCCCTAATACTATCAGTTGGAATAAAATGGGGGCGGTAATAACAAATAGAGCCGGACTTTCTTGCGAAAGCCCGGTTTTTTTATTTGCTGTAATCGGTTGAAATTTCATCTCAAATACCTATCCACATTATTATTATGCTCCTCCAAAGTTTTGGCAAAATGAGTGATACCATTTTTGTCGGAAATATAGAAAAAGTATTTGGTATCTTTGGGATTTATCGACGCAATGATAGCATCCAAACTAGGATTGGCGATCGGACCGGGTGGCAAACCCTTATTCAAGTAGGTGTTGTAAGGAGAATCAATTTTCAAATCGTCGCGGGTTGTCGTCTTGTTTTTTCTTTGCGTTATGTACGGGAAAACAGCGTCAACCTGGAGGGGCATCCCGATACTTATTCTCTTCCAAAGAATTCCGGCGACAATTTTCCTGTCTTCCGCAGTCCTTACTTCTTCTTCAAGAATAGACGCCATTGTCAGAATTTCTTTGAATGTCTTCCCGAAATTTTTTATATCTTTCTGAATCGGATTGACTTTTTTCGTAAAATTTTCTTCCATCGTTTCTATTATTTGCTTAGCTTTTACATTGGGCAGGAAAAAATATGTGTCAGGATACAAATACCCTTCCTTGCTTTTCGCGAGACTGACAAAATCTTGCCGATTAAAATTCCACAAATCATCTTTTTTGGATAATAATTCAGCAATCTCGTAGATATTTAAGCCTTCCGGTAAGGTGATTCTGACGGCTGACAATCTGTAATCACCACCTGTGAATCTTTTAACAATCTCAAACAAATTCTCCTTTCTATTCAAAACATAATCTCCGGAAATCACGCCTTTGTTTCCTGGAAAAAGCGTTGCTAGAATTTTAAAAAATAAAGGCGACTTGATGACATTCTCCTTCTTCGCCTTAACAGCAATCTCAGAAAGAGAGCTGTTTTCCTCAATCGAATATACTGAATTGGAAGGAAAATCAGCTGGGGGTGTCACAAAAAAATAATAAAAAAGTCCCGATACTGAAAAAATCACTGCTACGATTATCGCGGAATTTTTTTTATTCGGTTTGAATGCCAATTTTTGAGAAATTTTATGCAGTATATGAAGCATTGTTCCTTTAATAAAATAAACTTGGATGTTTCGTTTCCATGCTGTAAACTTGGAAACGAAACATCCAAGTCGTATAGATTAAATTGGCAAGTTTGAAGGTGGCTCAGCCTTCTTGGAAGTGATTCTGGCGAATGTCGGCGTCTGAGAAACACTTCCAGGTAAGTGAAAAATAGTCGCCAAACCTTCGGTGTTTATCACAAACCATTTTTTCTGATACGGCGGATGAAAATAGGATCTCAATTTGTAAGCTTTGAGCATTCTTCTTTTTAATTTATTGACGCGAATGTCTTTGTAATCCTGCCACGGCAGAGAATAATCAGTCATGCTATACGCCTTAAAACCATTTAGGTTGTTAGAATGAAATTGCCTGGTTATGCCGGTCATAGCTGTGATATTGGCTGGTCTAAATTTATCTTTTTCGGCAAGATAAATTATTCTCATCCCGCAATCAAACCCGAGCTTAGAAACATTCCTCTCGATTGCGGCGATTTTCTCTATCTGCCCCTTGGTCGGATTGGGAAAAGCTATAGCCTTAGGGTCGTCCTGTTTTGGTGTCGCTTCTTTCCTGATTTTTTCAATTTCTTCTTTAGCTTCATCCTGCCATGCGTCCGTCTTTTCAAACCAAGTTCCTTTTTTAATCTGCTCTTTCTTGTGCGCTCGTATTATTATCTGGAACCACACCTGCTCACCCTTCCCCATTGATCCGAGAAATTCTATTATCGGCGTAATCGGGTCAGTCTTGTATTCTTCTTTCGTATCCGCCTTATCCAAACCGAAGTCAACATAGGTTTTTATCGGATACACGCTCGATTTGGCAAATTCGAAATTGGTGCCGATGAGCGATATTTTATCTTTGTCAAAAAGCACACCTTCCGTATAATCGGAAACCTCATAAATCTCAACTGTGGGATATTGCGCGTATAACTGAGCCTCGATTATATTTCTGAAATCCGTTTCAGTCCAAATAAAAAATCGGACAACCCCCTCTATGGAAACCATTTCCAAGGAAAACCACGGTCTTGCTTTGCCTTCCCAATATTTGGCATACAATGTTCCTTCGCGACCGGTCTGGTGCAACGCCGTAAGAAAAGTTTCCATCGCAATAGGTGATTTTGTTATCTCTTTCGGAAGTTTTATTTCCAAAAGAATTCGTTTCTTTTTGCTCCAAAAAAGAGCCCTGATGTACCTAACCCACAATTTCCAGCCGATGATTATAAGCAATATCGGAAGCCAAATCGGCAAATAGTCAAGCAATACCTTCAACACCGTTTTTTCCAAATACGGCAGATTACTTGATATGGATGACAAAAATTTTGTTAGCATAGAAAATTATTTTTTTGTTTACTTAAATAATACTACGAAACCGCAAATTATGAAAACTCCGCCCAAAAGCTACATCCGATGTAGCTTTTGGGCGGAGAATGATAGGCGTTATGCTATGATAAAATTCACTATGAAGAAAAAAGTTTCTAAAAATACGGACACTTCTTGGGGTAATGTCGCCCTTTGGTATGACGAAATGCTGGAAGAAAAAGAAAACACCTACCAGAAAAATGTAATTTTGCCGAATGTATTAAGGTTGGCGGATATTAAAAAAGGCGAAACTGTTTTGGATTTGGCGTGCGGGACAGGTTTTTTCGCAAGAGAATTTTTCAAAAAAGGAGCGAGAGTAATCGGTGTGGACATATCGCCGGAGCTTATAGAGATAGCCCGGAAAAATTCACCGAAAGAAATTTCATATTTCGTATCGCCCGCGGACAGCCTCGGACAAGTCAAAGATGGCTCCATCGACAAAGTAGTGATAATTTTGGCAATACAAAACATTGAAAACATTTCCGGGGTTTTTGGCGAATGTAAACGCGTTTTGAAGACTGGCGGAAAAATTTTCTTGATTATGAATCATCCCGCTTTCAGAATTCCGAAAAAAAGTGATTGGGAATTTGACGAGAAAAGCAAAATACAATACAGAAGAATCACCGAATATATGTCCGAATCGAAAATAAAAATAGAGATGCGTCCGAGCGAAAACGACAGCGAACAGACAATTTCGTTTCATCGTCCACTCCAAGTCTATTTCAAAACGCTGAAGAAAAACGGTTTTTGCGTAACAGGTTTGGAAGAATGGATATCGGACAAAAAGAGTCAGTCCGGTCCGCGAGCCACGGCGGAAGACAAAGCGCGGAAAGAATTCCCTCTCTTTTTGTTTATGGAAGCCAAAAAACTTCTCACTTGGGAGTTCAACTCCCAAGTGAGAAGTTTGCATAAAAAATCGCCAGAATTAAACCATTTTTGGTTTAATTCTGGCGATCAATAAATCTTACTTTCTTTACACTGCCCTCCTTTCTATTTTTTCAATTAAAAGTTCGTCCCTTAATCTTAATGCCGAGAAAATCTGCCTCGCGCATTTTCCTTCCTTCTTTGTCCATTTCTTAGCCCTCTTCCTTTTTTCCGCCATTTTTCTCTCCAAGAAAAGATTCTACGATTCTACGAAAAACACTCATCCAACTCTTTCACCAAAATAAAGAGTTCTTTCCCTGTCCAACGATTCCACCCGACGACAGGCGGCGAGACTTCCTCCCGTTTTGGCTCCACCTTTTCAACGGTGATTTTTACAACAATCGCTCCTTTCTCCATCAGTGCATTCATCTTAAGAGTCTCCTAAAAAAATAATACATTAAGTGTCTCTGGACAATCCAGTTAATTTTCATTGATGACAAACAACTATTCTAAACCAATATAATACTGCCTTATAATAATATTGCAAACTAATACCATTTTCTGAAAGTCAGATTTTGGTGCCACTGGCAGGAATCGAACCTGCAACTATTCCTTAGGACGGAACTGTTATATCCATTTAACTACAGCGGCTCACTCTAAAGAAGACTATAACATATTGGTCAAATTGAAACAAAAAAACGGCGCCTAAGTTCAAGAAATAATTGCAACACCTTAATTAAAAATTAAGTAAAATAAGGTGTATGAAAAAAATTGCCCGAAATGAGCAATATTTTTAGTTAGTAACCGCGAAAACTAAAACTATTTAATTCCCAGTAATCCTGAAATTTTCGCTTTGTCAAAGCCGACTACCAGCTCATCGCCTATTAAAATAACAGGTACGCCCATCTGTCCGCTTTTCTCCACCATTTCTTTTCTTTTTTCCATATCAGTCGCGACATTAAAATCCTCGTAGGCTACTTTTTTTTCTGCAAAGAAATCCTTTGCCATATGGCAATAATGACAGGTCGGCGTGCTGTAAATTTGAACTTTTTTCATATTATTTTAAAATAAAAAACATTAATTATTAATAGGAAAATTGTAACACGATAAAAAAAATAAAAAAGGCGTATAGTTACGATTTTATGAACGAGTTAAAAGACTTCTCCTTGCCAAGCCTTTACCGACATGCGATGTCGGTAAAGGCTTGGCTTATGCTTGTGAATTGAAGATTGATGGGTTGAAAGTTGTTTTTCATTACGAGAAATGTTTTATTTGTCAAAATCGCCATCCTTCCCTCCCCTCGGACGCATCGCGGGAAAAAGTATGACTTCTTTTATGTTTCTAGTGTCGCTAAGGAGCATTGTTAATCGGTCGATACTCAAGCCTAACCCGCCCGCTGGGGGCATTCCGTATTCCATCGCTTCGATGAAGTCTTCATCAGCAGGCTGGGCTTCTTTATCCCCTTCTTTTCTGTATTTTTCTTGAATGGTGAATCTCTCCCTCTGGTCAATCGGATCATTAAGCTCGGAAAACGCTTTGACTATTTCCATTCCCCCGACTACGACTTGAAAAGCGTCAACAGTCTTTCCGCCACCCGCCGTTTTTTTCGCCAAAGGAAGATAATTGACCGGGTAATTATTTATGAATGTCGGCTGAATGAGTTTCGGACGACACATTTTTTTGTATATACTGTCCATCACTTTTTCCAAACTGTCGCCTTTGTCGATTTTGACTCCAAGATTTTTCGCGACAGAAATAATTTCCTCTTTGGTGATAGTTTCAATCGATTCTATTCCGGCGTATTTTTTCAAAAGATCCGAATAAGAAAACACTTCAAACTTTTTCGAAAAGTCTATTTCATTGTCTTGAAATAGGACTGTTTCCTTGCCTGTCGTTTCTTTGGTTATTTTCCTAAGAACAAACTCAACAAAAATCATCTGCTTTTCAGCATCACTATAACTTTCATACCACTCAACCGTCGTAAATTCGGGATTATGAGTCATATCGATGCCTTCGTTTCTGAACAATCTTCCTATTTCGTAGACCTTGGAAAATCCGCCGATTAGAAGTTTTTTTAAATAAATTTCAGGAGCGATGCGCAAAAACAAGTCAATGTCGAGCGCGTTGTGATGAGTTTTAAAAGGCTCGGCGCTCGCGCCTCCCGCCAAAGACTGAAGTATGGGCGTTTCGACTTCCAGAAAACCTGAGTTGTCAAGAATTTTCCTAAGCTCGGTAATAATTCGCGAACGGAGAATGAAGCGGGACTTGACCTCGGAAGACATCAAGATATCCAGATACCTTCTTCTGTATCTCTCATCGGCATCGGAAAGTCCGTGCCACTTTTCCGGCAATGGCCGCAGACTTTTCGAAAGCATTTTCCACGAATCGACTTTGAGAGTTTTCTCTCCCCTTTTTGTTATAAAAAGCAAACCCTTGACTTCCACGAAATCGCCGATGTCGACATTGGCAGAAAACAAGTCAAAATCGGATTCTTTCATTTCATCCTTTTTCAAAAGACCTTGAAATCTTGCCGTGCCATCGTCAAAATGAAAAAATACAAGCGATCCTTGTGGACGCAAAGACATAACCCTGCCAACAAGTGACAAAGATTTATCGCCTGATATTTTGTCAAAATCATCGATGACTTTTATTAAATCGTAATCTTTATTTGAAGTTATCGGGTATGAATCAACGCCGTTTTCAGCCAAATTTTTCAGCTTTTCCAAACGATTATTTCTAATTTCTTCGAGTGATGCCATAAGAATGTTTTAGATTATAGGTTTTAAAGCGTCTGCTTTCTGACACAAAGAAATGTGCCGAATGCGCTGACGAGCGAAGGCGAGGATAGTACTGAGGTCAGCAGACCGAATGTACAAGTCCTATTTGACATCGATAATTTTACAAACCACCTTCCCGCTCGGAGCGCTGTAAGAAAACACATCGCCTTTCACTTTGCCCATCATAGCGACGCCGATCGGCGATTTGTTCGACAATTTTCCGGCACTCATATCAGCTTCCTCCGAACCGACAATTTTATAAACCTTATGCGCGGTTTCGCCTTTTTTTTGAATCGTAACCGTGGAACCGATACCCACCGTTTCTCCGTGATAAGAAGAAACTATTTTCGCCGATTTGAGAATGATTTCCAGTTTGGAAATCCTGTCTTCGGTGTTCGCCTGCAACTCTCTGGCGTCTTGATATTCGGCATTCTCAGACAAGTCGCCGAGTGACTTGGCGTATTCAAGACTTTCGGCGACCTCTTTTCGTTTGACTTTTTTCAAGACATCAAGCTCTTTCACCAGTTCTTCATATTTTCCTTTCGTCAAGTATTCTTGTTCTTTATTTTCCATAATTTTAATCGTAATATTGCCCTATATTATATGATTTTTGACCAAAGTCAAATCCTTGACTTTTAGTGAAAAAGGTGTATTCTCTTAAAAGATATTTTTTAATTCGTGTTCTTTTTATTAGACTGGAAAGGAGGTGTCAAATGAGTGTTTTCATCATTTTTGATTTTGACGGAACGATAATCCCGTCAAGCAAGATGGAGAAATTTTGCCGGATAATTTTTGAAAAAATCGGTTTGTCTCGCCCGCCAAGAATATGTTTGGCAATAAGTGAGATAATTGATTTTTTTCGCTTTTTTTTAAAAATAAAAAAAGTCGTCGCGAATAATCACCTGATTGAGATTATACGCGAAAAAAATTTACCTGTCGGAATATTGACCGATAGGAGTTTGTTTTCTTTGAATCAACACCTCCGAGTTCTCGGCGTAGATGCGGAAAACTTGGATTTTGTTCAAACAAGAGGGAGTTTTTTTGACCGCTTTTCCCGTGGCAAAAAAGGCTTTATTTCGAAAGAAATAAAACCACATAAAAGAGTTTTTCTTGATAACTTGATCCCCTTTATTGAGGAGTTTGGTTTAGTCAAGGCAAACATTTTGATTATTGACGACCAGCCGTCAATAAGAAAAGTGGCAAAAAAGATGGGTCTGCAGGCGATGGACCCAGTCAACATAAAGAAATAAAATCGCTAAAAAATCCCGAATCAAACTTAGCTTAACCGCCAAGATTTGATTCGGGTTTTCATTTTACCCCCGTCAGATAAGGCCAGAAAACAATAAGTCCGATTATCGCCGAGCCAAAACTAGCAATTAAGACAATCGCCGCTATTAAGTCTTTTATGATTCTCACTTCTTCGTGATGTCCAGGATGGACGAAATCAAGAAGTCTTTCAATGACAATGTTCACCATCTCAAGCGTCAGCACCGCGAAAATCGCTGTTGAAAGAATGGCTTTTTCTGCTCGAGAAGTGGGAAAATAAAACATCAATCCGACGATTATTAAAGCCATCGCCAGCATTATTTTAAAATTCCTTTCAAAAATCAGAGTTTCTTTTATGCCGTTAGTCGCCGCTTTCAAACTTTTGCGAAATTTTTTCATCTTTTTAGGATAATAGTTTTAAAAGGATAAGTCAAAAAAACCAACGAGAATTTCTATTTCACTAATTTCCCGATATCATCAACTTCTTTCTTAATAAATTTCTCGGCATCTTCCACATCTCGTTTAAATTGCTTAAGAATCTTATCTTCTTCTTTTGTAAGCTCTCTCTTAGTGTGAGTTTTTTCAAGAATTTTTATGGTTTCTTGCACATTCTCCTTCAATAAATTAAATGAGTCGCTCACAGCCGATGAGGCTTCTCGCGTTTCTTTTCGAATTCGCTTTTTCAAAAATAGGAATTTATGCCAACTGTACCAAACAAGTACAATAATGAGAACTATCAAGGCTATAAGCGGAATAAGGACAGCAAAGAAACTAACAGCCCAAGAACCAATCCGCAAAAACGCTGACTGGATAACCTTGATTGTAATTTTCTCACCAGGCAAACTTTTTGCGCCTCTATCACCCTCAACTTCCGCCCAAAATTTGTAGACACCATCTTGCATTTTTTCCTCAGAAACGAAAGTAAATTTCCCGTCTTGACCGCTTTTAATAATAAAGCTTCTTTCATTTTCTTTATCCATTTTGAGCCAAACTGTCACTTTGCTATTAGGGTAAGTAGAGCCTTTGGCAATGAGAGTCTCACCGCTCGTCAATTCTTTTGAATACTCTGTAAAAATCGGCGCCTCTAAAGGCTTAATAATAAATTCCTCGGTGTTGACGGAATAATTTTCCGCCTTATCAAACGCCTGAACTAAAATATTTCGTTTGCCGGGATTTTGCGGAAGTAATGTATATGGATTAGTTTTCACAATTTCCGGCGCCACATTGAAAAAATCGCCCTCGCCGATTTTTATTTTGTAATAATTAACGCCGGACAGAGAATCCGTGGTGTCAAAAACCACTGTCGGTCTTGGATTTTCCGTTTCGTTGCCATCAATGAATTTTATCTTAAATGGCTTTGGCGGTTCCGTGTCAATTTGGAATCGGAAATGGGATATTTCTCCCCAACCTTTAGAGTTACGAAATTGGGCGTGAAAATAATGGATACCGTCAGTTAAATCAGGTATCTCTTTCTTACTGATGGCTGGCGAATAAACCACAGTTGGTGTGGAGCGAGGAAGATCGCCAACCGACAGTCTTACCGCTGTCACATCGTCCGGGACTTTCCATTCAAATGACGAGTCTTTTTTAGAATACCAGCTATTTGGGTCAGAATGAGTTGGTGAGGATATTTCCGGAGCGGATGGTGTGCCGTAAACTATAGTGGGAGTGGTTGATTCTGTAATTGTTGAACCTTTACTATCCAGACTAAACCGAGCACTTCCAAGACTTTTTAAAATATTAGTACCTTGGCCATCATTGGCAAGCACGGAACCCGATGGGAAATTAAGATCGACGACACCTAATGCTTTTACCTTAAAACTAACCGTGATAATTTTACCGGAAGAACCCATAAAGCCCGGATTAAGGACTATTCCTTCAAAATTCACAGTGCCTTCCTTATTTGAAAACGACGGCTCCTGAACCCATAGAGAAAAGATGGACCCGGATTTGGAAACCGATACAACTTCCAGCTTATCTTGCGGAAATGAAATCACTCCGGACGCGGCATTCAAAGCTTGGTCGGCGCTTGAAACATACACAGTTGTCGACAACAGGCTTCCGATAGCGTTGGAACCGGAAGAAGGGGAAAAATACAAATTCGCCGCATTAACGACATTTCCAACACTGAAAAATGCCAGCAGTAAAATAAAAAATAGTAAAATATATTTTATTTTTTGAATTTTTTCCATAAAATTTTCCAGACAAGATACACTATAATTAGTAGCGTTATTATAACAAAGATTGTGTAATCGCCATACCATGCGCTCGCCTTTTGCGCCGAAATCACGACGACTCTTTTATTGCCTGACTTATCAACTGCTTTAATAAATATTTTCCTGTCAAGCGGTTGATGTTTTAAAAGATACGGGCTCTCCGAAACACC
Source organism: uncultured Candidatus Saccharibacteria bacterium (assembly GCA_964363425.1). GTDB lineage: Bacteria > Patescibacteriota > Minisyncoccia > Phycocordibacterales > GWA1-40-21 > GWA1-40-21. Next base: position 27,360 of record CAYIIG010000001.1, read on the forward strand.
AAACCAACCCCATTGTCCCTCACGCACTTCATAATGATCAATCCCCGATGCTTTATCTTGCGTCGCAAAAACGAGAAAATATTTTCCGGCAAATATGTTTTGGTCGCTCGCAATGGTCGGCTTGAAATCCTCCGGTGGCTCCGTGTCTGGAGGAATTTGTAATTTGTAACTTGTAACTTGGCTTTCTGATTTTAAAATTCTAAATTCAAAATTCAAAATTTTCGTTTCTGCTTCTGTTCCTTTTCCATCGTTCCTCAATGCCTTTATATCGCGAATTTCGATTGCGCCACCACCTTCTTTCTTGGCGCGAAAAATGACTGAAAATAAAAGCTCCTTTGTGTCCGAAAGTCCTCCCGGAGTAATACCTGAAAAAGCAATGACACCTAATTGAAAAGTGTGCGGTTTTTCAATCCAAAAATTGATAGCGGAATTACCATCTAAGACTTCTTTTATCTCCAGCAAATCGGCAGGAAAAACAATTTTACCCTCAATAGCGTTAATTGATTCTTCTTCCGTATTTAAAAACACCTGCGCCAAAAATTCTTCATTCGGCGCGAAAGATTGATTTTTCGCGTCAAAAAATACCTCTACTGCGAAAGCTGGGGTAAACGCAAAAAACAATATGATGCCTAATGATGCGATTGTTGTCTTGATTTGTGATATGTGTCTCATAATATGTGATTTACCCCGTCCAATAAAACGCCAAGATTGAAAAATCAACCAAATTAACCTTGCCGTCTTTGTTTAAGTCAACGGAAGGTGGCGGAGACGGTCTGTTATGCCAATACGCGGCAATGGAAAAATCAACAATACCAACTTTTTTATCATTGTTTAAATCGCCTTTTTCCGGCGCTCTTTTAAAATCTTCTGCCAAAATTGTTTTTGTGCCGACAATAAAACTAACAACCTTACTGAAGGAGCTTATCTCTCCATTGAGCGCAACTTTAGATTTCGCGGTGTGTTGTCCGATTTCAAGAATAGATGTGTCAAAATTAAACAAATACGCTCCACTTGCGTCAGATATTTTTTTCACAAAAAATTCTTCTTCCGAATTAACGCTGATAGTAATTTCCGATGCAGGCGTACTTTGTCCAAAAATTACGATGTTTTCGCCTCGTTTTACCTCGCTTTTGTCTACCACGATGGTCGGGGCGATAAAAATACCGCTTACTCTGGTGGTCGCGCCGAAAGTGACGCCTACTGGAAAAGTCAAAAGAGAGGAACGGATGCCTTTGTTATCTTCTGAATAAACCGAGAAAATATAATTTCCGCCGGAAAGATTAGATAGCGTTATTTGAAAATTGGCATCCGCCCCCGCAACTGTAGTGGCGGCAATTTGCGCGTCTTTGAGAAGGGTTACTACGCTTTTGGGATACGCGCGACCGGAAAAAATGGCTTGTGGCGACTGGCGCGGAAATTCCCCTCCTCCCCCACCACCTCCTCCGCTGACCGCGGAAGAAGCGCTGGAAGCGCTACTGGAATAACAAGCTACAGTGTTAAATTCGCAAGAAAGTCCGCAAGTCAATGTTCCACTTGAAAATCCGCGATTAATGCAAGTCGCTCCTCCTAAAGCAGAACCATCGCATTGTTCCCCGACACCGATTACACCATCTCCGCAAAGGCTTATTTTTATCGTTGCGGTGATTTCAGCCGCGAAAATTTCCGACCTAAAAAGCGTGGTGAAAATAATTATAAGAATAGATACGAATGTTAAAACGGCATATAAATTTTTGCTGGACATTGAACATTATTATTTTCTTACGCCTATGTTGAATGAAAAGAATTTTCTAAAAAGAAAGATGAGAACGGCAAACAAAACAACACCAAGTCCCACCCATGACCATGGTGAGTTAATTCTAAAAAACGCCTCGGTTCTATGTAAAACAGCTTGCCAGATGTTCGCGGGCGCCACCGTAAAAAACAATTTTGTAGCGACCGCTATGCCGACAGTGGTGCCGGGCTTATCAAGCACCCCCACAGGACCGCTTTCAATAAATGCGAAATAATCACCTTGCTCCGCTTTCACTGGAACAATCATAGTGACCAAAACTTCTTGGCTTTCTGTGGGCAAAATCGTAAAAGTGGAGGGACTGAAGACAAACCAATCTTTGCGTGGCCGCATCTGGGGATTTTCCTGATGATACGCAACCCCCATTCCGTAAGTGGTCGTTTCGTCACCTGTATTGAAAATCCGCAGACTTGGAAGAGTATAGATTTCTCCAGGCTTCACTAATTCCGTCAATCGTATTTCTCCCGCTCCTATGCCTACACCGACTTTCGCGGAAACTACAGAGAAATACAGAGAAAATAATGCTGTGAATAGCATGATGGTCGCCAAAACGCCTAATGTTATATGTCTAAATAATTTCATTTTTGTATCGTTACGAATAAATATTGTCAGTCCTATTCGCTCAAAACATTAATTAATGCATTTGCAGAATTAATCAACACATCTGCGGTTATCTGATCAATAATGCCATTCGCAAGATCGTTCTCAGCCTTATTTATAAAAGCATAAAGTTGATTTAAGGCTGGTGTAATCTTGCCATCTTCAATAAACTTCTCAACCTTTTTCAGGTTGGAAAGATATGAATTTTCAATATTTGTCGCAAAATCAGCAAGAACTACACTATCAACAATATCTACCGCTTGCTCTACCGGTGTTGGATTGTCTCCCACAGTAATAACTACATCAAGTTGAGCTGTCTCTGATGGGGTGCCATTATCAGTTGCAAAAAAAGAAACGACATATACGCCTCCTTGAGTTAAATCTGGCGTCCAGACAAATACTCCTGTTTCGGCATTAAATATCGCGCCCACAGGCAGAACGCTTGTCGAAAGAGTTACTATGTCGGTGTCAAGATCAGTAGCCACAACCACAAATTCAAGAAGAGTTTCTTCTTGAATTTCCTGCGGTCCAACAAAATCGAAAATCGGTGCCCGATTAACATTCCCCACTGTGATAGTAACGAGTTCAACATCAAGCTCCATTGGTGTCCCGTCGTCGGTAACTGTAAATTCAACATCCGTATAATTGCCTGCGTCTTCAAAGCTCGGTACCCAACTAAATGTTGCTGTATTGGTATCAAATGTTGCTCCTGCCGGTAGGTTGGAGGCACTAAAAGTTAAATTATCGTTGTCTGAATCAGATGCTGTAATTGTAAACTCAAGAAGTTGTCCCTCTGTCACAATTTTGTTTCCGATTAGGTCAAGAGTAGGTGGAGTATTGATTGGTTGAGAATGGATGCCTCCAAATAAGTACACGGAACCCACAAGCTCGGGACTGATACCATCTCTAGGTGCTCCTATGAGTAGATCTCCGTTGAGCGTCGCCACAACAGAGAAACCAAAGAAGTTATTGTACTCTATGGCTGGGCTATCCATAGTTATAAGCAATTCCCCTGTAATACCATCAAATAGATACGCTGAACCTCCTAGTGTAGCAAGTGTATAATTATTATATGCCCCAACAAGTAAGTCACCATTTGGTGTTATAGCGACAGAGAAACCAAAGAAATAAGCCTTCTCTGGATATGGATTGCTTATCGTCAATTTCAGTGCACCTGTAGTACCATCAAACAGATACACTGAACCAGTATCTGTAGCAATAGTATCGTCTAAGCGTGCTGAAATAAGAATGTCCCCATTTGGCGTTGTGGCAACATGCTCGCCAAACAAATCACCTAACTGTGGAGTTGGGTTATTTACAGTCAGAAGCAATGCACCTGTAGTATTATCAAATAGATATGCTGAACCAGCATTACTGGCACCAGTATCATCCGCAGGTGCTCCAACGAGCAGATTTCCATTTGGTGTTACTGCAACAGATGCGCCGAAGCTATCCATTTGTTTTGGAGTCGGGTTATTTATAGTTAACTTTAAAGCCCCTGTAGTACCATCAAACAGGTACACTGAGCCAGAGCCGACTTCGCTAGAATTATCATATATCGCACCAATCAATAAATCTCCATTTGGTGTCGTGGCAACAGATGCGCCAAAGCGTTCACCGCCTGGCTCCGGTGTTGGATTATTAATAGTCAACTTTAACTCACCTGTAATGCCATTAAATAAATATACTGAACCCGTATCCGTAAAGATAGCATCATCAAAAGGTGCTCCAACAAGTAAATCACCATTTGGTGTTACGGCAATGGCACTACCGAATTTTTCATTGTACAGGGAGGTAGGATTATCAATAGTTAAAAGCAAACCTCCTATTGCCGCTTTCACATAGTATGTAGTTATCAATAGAGACAATAAGACCATTAACAACATTGTAGACTTAGTAAGGATTTTGAATGACGGTGTTCGCATATTTATATTTTTATTGATTAAAGATACCATCAAAATAGTACTAAAAAATACTATTGCTTTGCTATTTGCGTATGTCAAACAAACAACTTTTTATTGTGATACGACTTGAACGGTGACAGTAATTGATTTTTGGGCGAAGTCAGTCGAAACGGTTGGTGTAGTTAACCGAAAATCAAGGTTTTGTGTTACAGCACCGCTAGGGAATGTCGACGAGGCGGTAATGTATGTAGTATCGTCCGAGAATTTCATATAAGTCGAACCTGTTGTTGTTGAGACTTCGTGGATAAAAAGATTTGATCCAGTAGTTGGGTTAAGTGTCCACTGCGTTCCGCCTGTGGCATGAGTTGATTTTACATTCAATTTTGCGGCAGAGCCGTCGTTAGTTACTACCTGTGTCTCGCCATTGCCTACGGTAGTAGTTGCGGTATTAAGAGCAACCGAACCATAAGCAATATTACCATCAGCAACAGAAACGGCAAGACTAACGGCTGACACTGTCGCAGTAACATTGGCGGTGGTGGCCGCTCTGGTCATCTGCCACAACAAAAGACCGCCGGCAATAATAACGACAAGTGCCCATATTTTAATATAAGCGCGAAAATCATTGAAAGCGATGGGGGGGGGTAAAATCTTGTTTCATTTTGTTTTTAAAAAATTTAATTAATAATTATTAAAAAACCGAATTTAATATCAACATTATATCTCGCCAATTATATCAAGCAAGCCCGAGTTATCCACACCTTTATGGCGCCACCGCTTGCACGGTGATAGTGATTGATTTTTGATTATAATCCGTTGACAAACTGGGTGCAGTCAGTCGGAAATCAAAACTAACCGTTCCGCTTACCGCCACAGACGGCTTAGCGGTAACATAAGTCGCGCTGTCTGGCATTACTGTCCATGTCGAGCCCGTCGTCGTAGAAAATTCGTGTTTAAATTGATTTGTCCCTATCGTGGAAGCGAGTGTCCAGCCTGTCCCGCCTGTAGCATCACTTGATTTTACATTTAATTTTTCCGCGACATTGCCGTCGTTGGTCGCAGTCTTGGTATAAGTGGAGCCAATCGTCGTCGTTGAATTGCTTAGACTTACGAAGCCGTAAGTAACATCTCCAGCCGGCGTGACAGAAACTGAATAAACCGCAACCGACCTATAACCCCTGTCAGAGGTGGAAATTTGCTGGGTGGCACCCGTGGCATTCTCAACAACTTTAAAATATCTCCCGCTTCCATCGGATGGCGCGCCTGTATCATCGTAAGTGGAAGCAGTCGCTCCGTCTATGTTTGAATAACTCGCGTCGCTGTCGGCTACCGACCTTTGCCATTGATAAGTTAGAGAGCCGACTCCGATATACCCGCGGTCATGACTTGTATCAGCCGATGAGGCGCCGGTGGCACTCACTGTGGCATAAAAATATCTTCCGGCTCCGATATTGGCGCTTTGCCCGCTTACGCTTAAAGAAACATGGTCTGCGGATGTCCCATCGCTCCCTGTGGCCACACCTGCGGTTATCGTCGGCGACGGCGCAGTGGCGTCGTCGTAAGGCGCGGTTGTGGCACCGGACAAAATAGAGTGCCCAGAATCCGCGTCCCCCGAGCTTCTGTACCACTGATATGTTAATGAACCTACACCCCGATATCCACGATCCGAAGCTGATATTTGTTGAGTAGCGCCAGTAGCATTAAGAACTGCTTTATAATACCTGCCCGCTCCAACATTAGCCGAAGCGCCACTAATACTTAGGGTTACTTTATCGGTGGCTGAGCCATCCGTGGCGCTCGCCGTTCCAGATGTGACAGTCGGCGCCGGCGCGGCAGTGTCGGCGTAGGTAGAGGCAGTCGCCCCTCCAATATCCGAATAGCTCGCGTCACTATCGGCGGCCGATTTTTGCCACTGGTAAGTGAGAGCGCCGACTCCTCGGTACCCGGTATTGGTGGCGCTGTCCACGCTACTGCCGGCAGTATTAGAAGCCACCACTTTATATGTATGGGTGGTGCCATTATTGGCTGAGGCGCCGGACAAACTTAAATCTACTTGCGCGGTACTCGCGCCATCACCGGCTACCGCCGACCCAGCCGTGATGGTAGGCGCGGCTGCCCCTGTGTCGTTAAATGTCGCCACATCGCCCGCCGCGCCCAAGTCCACTGCGTCTCGCCAAACATGATAATCAGTTGCTCCGCTAGATTTTGTCCAAGTAATTGTAACCTTGTCTGTATAGGTACCGTCGGTGGCCACCACATTGGTCGGCGCGTCAGGAACAGGAGTATAAGTCGCGTAAATGGAATACTTGTTGGTGGTGCCAGTAGGTACTAATGGATTTGGCCAAATAAATGGTCCCGTATTGGCATCCGTCTGCCCTTGACCGGCTGTCCCTACATCATAATAAATAACATGAGTTCCCGAACCGCTACTGCCCCATTCGGCTAATATATAATTGGTTCCGCCGGTCAGACTTGGTTTTGTCGCATAAGTAACCGTTCTCCACGCGACGCCTGTTGCCGCTGGTGTTTGCGCGGTACTGCCGCTATTAGCTATCAAAGCATTGGAAGAGCTCAAATAAATAGCTGTGCCAAAAGTTTTTGCCGTACCCGAAGGATTGCTATAAACAGTTATTGAATCTACCGCCCCAGCGTTGGTCCCCATAGCAAACACTGAACCTTTTATACTAGCTTCTATTGTTATATTACCAGCCGTGCCTATGGTTTGGTATCCGAAAACCAACCCCGAAGCGTGATATATCGGATAGACCGCATTATCCAAAAATGTTTGCGGAATAGTAACCGTAAGTTTTTTGGTGGCGACATCTATGTTCAAATCTCCGTAAGTAAAGTTTCCGGCCGAATCGTCTATTTTCGGTCTGTAAATCTGCCCTACTTTTCCCGTTCCATAATTTTTTCCGCCAACATAGTTTAGAGGAACATTTTTGTAATATATGACATACGAGCCCATTGAGTCTTTATTAACAAAGTATTCTTCAATTGCTTTTGCTTCTATCTCCGCGTCGGTATAAATCGGCTGATAGAAAAATTCCAAATTTTCCATTTCTATGTCAAAACTTAAAACATTCGTTGTCGGTTTTTCATTTAAAATCCGCTCAATCTCATATCCTCCGCCCGGGAGCGTTGAGGAATCCGCCAGTTCATAAAAATGGACTTCTTCTTTCGGGGTCTTGTATTTTATTTTATCACCCGCCACATCAAAATCTTTGTCTGCTTCGGTCACTGTTTCCATATTCGGAGTTAGCTTAAACCTAACCTCGTCCCATTTTTTAAATTCAAAAGACGGTTCAAAAGAAGATGCGGTTTCGTTGCCGATTCTTACCTCGGTCTTTTCCTCTTTATCTGCTTTTATGGTTTTATGCAAAGAAGCGCCTCTCATTTCGTACTTACCAGACATCTGGGAAGCGTTAAATTTATTTTTAACCGCCTCTTTGGAAATTTTATTTGTATCGCCTGTTCCCGTGGCATAAGTCATCGTCTGAGGCCAGCCGGAAAAAGTCCAACTAAAAATTAGAAGGAATATCAACAGAAATTTTGAAATTTTACTTTTCCACATTTTTGCTATTGACATAGATTGTAGGTTTGCTAGTATAGCTATACATTCGGCATTCGCCGCGGCCCCGCCTAAAAAGCGGGGAATATCATTTATATAGCTTCAAGAATCCTTCTTTTATTTTGTTAAAATCATCACTATCCACCTGACCGAGACGGCTGGAAAGCCTCCTATGGTCAATGGCACGAATCTGATGAAGGCAAATAAACATATCTTTCCCCGTATGTTTTATGTGAACATACCAGCTCCCTTTGCGTTGTTGTGTTGTCGTCGGAGCTACAAGAAAAAATGTATGGGATAACTTTTTTAATATCAAGGCGGGACGAGAAAACAATTTGCTTTTTCCGTTCATTTCCGATCCCACATTCTCTCCAAAACTAACCCACCACAAATCGCGCTCTTTTACGAGTGGAGGCTCTGCCTCAGTATTATGCAATTTCTCTTTAACTGTCACCCATTCTAAAAATCGTTTAATTATATTACTCATAATCAAATTTTTGAAAATCTTTTTTCACTTTTATATTTTGAAAAAATAACTGTGATTAATTATAGCAGATTTAAATTTACAATGAAAAAGACGGATTGTATAAATATCCGACCAATAAAAAATCAGGATATTTCACATTATAAATTTACTCTAAATACTGGGGAGTGTTTAAGCTCATCCAATCAAGAAGTTCTCTCATCACAAAAAGACCGCCGATAAGATTCGCGCTTGGACCGCGTTCCATAAGCACAGCGAAAGCGTATTTCGGGTTCTTATAAGGGAAAAAGCCTATCGCCCACGAATTGACAAATTTCTTCGCCGTTCCGAGCTCCGCCGTCCCGGTTTTAGCGGCGACTTCCACCTGTGGGATATTCAGTCCGACCGCAGTGCCGTATTGCACCGCTCCTCTCATACCTTCCCGCACCACTTGAAAATCTTCGGTTTTAATATTAATTGGTTTCACTTCGGTATTCGGATAATTTAAAATTATCGATGGATTGACGAGCGTTCCTCCGTTTGCAATAGCCGAGACCGCGCGGACGACTTGAATCGGAGTTGCTTGGAATCCGTATTGCCCTATCGCAGTGTTGTAAGTGTCGCCTAATCTCCATATGGAATCATTTTTGAAAGTTTCTTTTTTCCATTCCGGACTTGGAACAACCCCTGATTTGCCCGAGAAAAATCCTTCCGGAAAATCACTTCCGAAACCAAACATCCTGACATATTTTTCTATATTGGCAATTCCGAGACCTTTCTGGTTTTCGAAACCGCCTCCGACTTCATAAAAATAAACATTGGAAGATTCGGCAATGGCTTTTCTCATATCGACGAAGCCGTGCGCCCTGATCTCCGTGAAAACCGACGGCTTGCTCGGGTCATAAATATTCGGGATTATTATTTTACCCCCGCTGAATATGGTGTCATAAGGCGAGATGATTTTTTCAGTTAGAGCGCCGAGCGCGACAAAAGGCTTCACGATGGAGCCCGGAGTATAAAGTCCATCGATAACCCTGTTCAAAAAAGGTCTATTTTTGTCTTCCAGATATGCTTTTATCGCAGAGCCATCCGCTCCGTCCGACATTATCTGCGAGCTGTATTCGGGATAGCTCGACAAGGCCAATATTTCTCCGTTATGAACATCCATAATCACCCCCGCCCCTCCGGAAAATCCCGCCCTCTGCACCAATCCTGAAATTGATTCAAATAATTTATTTTGCACTTGTTCATCGACGGTCAAGAGGATATTGTCTCCATTTTTCGGAGGGCGAATTACATTTTCAGATTGAATTTTACCCAAAGCATTCGTCTCTATTATTTTCTGTCCGTTTTCTCCAGACAAATCAGAATTAAAAAAATTTTCTATTCCTGTTTTGCCGACATAATTTTCATTGTAATAAAATCCGGAGGAATCTTTCGCCGGATATTTGACATATCCCAATATGTGAGAAAACCCGGGAAGTTCTGTATATTTTCTCAAAGCAAATTCTTTATCCTCGCCGTAAATATTCCACGCGAGCTCTTTCTTGTTTCTGTCAAAAATGACACCGCGAGGAGAAAACAAAGTCGTGTGTCGCAGTCGATTATTTTCACTTCTGGAGGCGTATACGGAACCGTTGACCACTTGAAGATTCCAAGTTTTATAGACAAGTGTGATGAGCGTGATGACAAAAAATACGGACAACAAAGCGATGACTCTTCCGGAAATGGGGCTTACAAGCCTTCCCTCAAACTGATGAGTGTCAAAGTTCGGTAAATTGCTTGAGTCAAGAAAAATTTCATCAGGCTCAATGTTGTTCCTTGAGTTTTTCAAACGTGCGCCCCTGTTCCAAAATTTTTTGTTTTTGTTCAACATGGTTTATTTTAAATTACAACACGCTTCATTATGACATTTCTTTGAATTACGAAACTCTTGCAAATCGTCATTTTCGCATCTTTCTGTCATCCTCGCGAATGCGGGGATCCAGTTTCAATCACCGATGGTCTGGATTCCCGTTTTCACTGGAATGACAGAGAGGTGTGAACAGATACATTTTATTCTGTCATTTTGTAATTCAAAATTAATAATATCAAAACATTCACCTGTTGGAATAAAACTTGAGTCGTTTTTTTATAAAAATTGACGAGATAAACAATATGACGGCAATAAACATCATTATACTAGAAAAACCACCCAAATGCATAAGAGGCGAACCGTATAAAATATCGATAATCAATCCGACAAACATAATCTCATAAAAAGATTCAAAATAATAGACAAAAAATAATGCCCCGATCATAGGCAAAACCGGTCCCCAAAAAAATACAGATAAAAACAATAATATGTCGATGATAATTCTTTTTGTCATTTTGCCTCGACCTCAACCCATTTAAGCTCGGTCAGGTTCAGAGGAATTTTAAAAATAATCTTCTGGAAAGAATCTGTCGGTTCGATTTCTATTTTTTCAACAAAGCCGAATACCGCCGTTGATATCCCAGGAACGACAGCTGAGTCCCCTTCGCTGATTTCTATGCCTCTCGGCAGTTTTACCATAAAGTTTCCCCCGCCAAGACCTTCCGCTTCGGCTTGAATTGATTTTGAACCGACAAAAATCGTAAATTTTTGTCCCGGACTTGAATAAAGCTTTACTTTAGAAGACTGATCGAACACTTCTTCAATTTGACCGATTGCAATCGATGCCTCATACAAAACTTTATCCCCTTTTTGAACGCCTTTATTCTTGCCAATATCGATAATCACAACATCAAAAGGAGAGATGCTCGGCTTTTCCAAAACAGCTCCCAAAACAAGACTTTTTTTTGCGTCATTTCTTCCAAGTAAAGATTTTAAATCGTCATTTTCTTTTTCAACAACCTTTTGGATTGATAGTTCCGCATTGGCTTTGGTTAATTCTTCTTGCAGTCTTTGATTTTCGGCGATAAGCGAATTTTTTGAGCCGATTATGGAAAAAATTCCCGAAAATTTAACAGCCGCGTAATTATCAGTTTTCCAAAAAGATAAAGCAATTTTATTGAAAAAACCTCTGATCGCGTCGGATCGGGAAAATAAAAAAATAACAACGAACAACAAAACCGCCACGATCGCTTTCGCGCGCCATTTTCCATTTCGAGGTTTGGTGCTATTTCTTAGGGGGTAATTCATCCGCGTTTTGTATTAACACTTCTTCAAAATTTTCCAAGTTCTCCAAAATTATCCCGGTGCCTCTAGCAATCGCTGTAAGAGGGTCATCGGCTATGAATACCGGAATTTTGAACCATTTTTTGATAAGCTCGTCCAACCCTCTGATCATCGCCCCTCCTCCGACCAGATGAATTCCTCTCTGCATCACATCGGCTATCACCTCGGGAGGAGTCGTTTCCAGAACCTCCTTCACTGACTCTATAAGGACATCAATCGATTGCGCCATCGCTTCCCTGACATCCGAATCGGTGATGATGACTTCGCGAGGCAAACCTGTTATCAAATCCCTTCCTTTTATTGAAATTTCCGACGGTTCCATCGGACTGACGGAACCCAGAGTTATTTTCAAAGTCTCGGCTGTTTTTTCGCCGATTAAAATTTTAAATTCATTTCTTATGTAGGAAATAATGTCGGTGTTAAATCTGTCTCCCGCAATTTTCAAATTCTTGGAACGGACGATTCCCCCGAGCGATATCACGGCGATATCCGTCGTTCCTCCGCCGATGTCGATAATCATATTTCCGATAGGCTCCAAGACGGGCAATCTTATCCCGATAGCCCCCGCCATCGGCTCTTCCACAATGAATACTTCTCTGGCTCCGGCGTTTCTCACAGCGTCGCGAACCGCTCTTATCTCGACATTGGTGACACCTGACGGCACGCCGACCACCACTCTCGGTCCGAGCATTTTTTTTGAATTTTCCTCAGCTTTTTTTATGAGATAAGAAATCATCTCCTCAGTCACTTCGAAATCCGAAATTACTCCGTCCACAAGAGGACGAATGGCGACGATATGCGGAGGCGTCCTGCCGAGCATTTCTTTAGCGTGAGCTCCGACAGCGACCACTCTGCCTGTCTTTTGATTGACAGCGACCACCGACGGCTCATTGACCACGATTCCTTTTCCTCCCAAATAGACGAGGGTGTTCGCCGTTCCTAAATCAATGCCTATTTCATTAGACATCATCTTATATATTTTATTGAAAAACTTTTTCTTCATTTTTTTAAATTGATTCTAAAAACTAAAAACATATGGCTCCATCTGTCATTCCTGCGCAGGCGGGAATCCAGAATTTCGGTAATAGCTACCTAGATTCCCGCCTGCGCGGGAATGACAATGCGGTAACAGTTTGAATTTTCTTTATTTCAAATAATTCTCCACGAAACCCGCTAGCTGATTTTCTTCTATTTTTGAAATCTTGCCGGTCGCCCTTTCTTTTATTTCACAAACACCATCATCCAAATTCTTCTTGCTCACTATAAGTCGAAGCGGTATTCCAATCAAGTCGGAATCTTTGAATTTTTCTCCCGCTCTCAATTCCCTGTCGTCAAAAAGGACTTCTATCCCGCGATTCGCAAGAATTGAATACACTCGCTCGGATGCTTTTCTCACCTCGGTATTTTCATCGACTATTTCCACCAGATGAACGGCAAACGGCGCGACTTTTTTCGGCCAGACTAAGCCATCTTTGTCTGATAAAACTTCCGCAATGGTTCCGACAAGTCGGGTCGGACCCAGTCCGTAACTTCCCATAACGACAAATTTCTCCTTTCCTTCTTCGTCCAAATACGCCAAGTTTAACGCCTCCGAAAATCTCGTTCCCAAATTAAAAATATTACCAACCTCTACGGATTTTTTTTCTTTCAAATCGGAAGACTTGCATTTCAGGCACTCTTTTGTGCTTTCAACAACTTCATTATTTATCGCAATCTTGCATCCATCACAGATGAATATGGTATCCTCCCCAGCTTCTGTAATAGTCTGAAATTCGTCCGAAAACTTACTAAAAGTTCCGCCCGAAGCTGAGGTGATATAAGTCATCTCGCCGATACCCACCTTATCGAATATATTCATATAAGCAATCTTGGCTTTTTCGTAAAAAAGGCTGTGTTCTTTTTCATTTCTCGAAAATGAATAAAGGTCTTTCATAAGAAATTCCCGTCCTCTCATAATCCCGCTTTTCGCCCTTGTTTCGTTTCGAAATTTTGTCTGTATTTGATAAGGATAAAGAGGCAAATCGCGAAACGACCTGATGTGGTTTTTCATAAGCGCGGTAAGCGGTTCTTCGTGCGTAAATCCAAGCCCGAGCTCAGTCCCGCTTTTTAACTTGGTCTTAAACCAATTATCGACGACGGCATCATCCCATCTTCCTGTCTTTTCCCAAAGCTCTTTATCCTGAAGTGTTGTCAAAAGCATTTCCTGCCCGCCGATCGCGTTCATCTCTTCGCGAATTATATTATTCACTTTATTGAGAACGCGGAGACCGAGAGGCAAGAAAGAATAAACTCCCGCCATTTCTTTGTGGATAAAACCGGCGCGAATCAGCAACTCGGCATTTTTCGACACCTCATCCTTCGGCGCTTCTTTTCTGGTTTTCGACAATAATTGAGATTGCTTCATAAATATAATTATTTAGTGAAATTAAATAATTCCAAAAATTTTCTAAAGTAAGTTTTCCAATCATTCGTGACCGCGGAAGATGTGGAGTATGATAATCTTGGTGAAGATGAACTTGCAACCTCCAGTGAAAAACTGTTACTCAAAGGAATATTAGTGTCTGTTTGTTTAACACTGACAGTATGGGAACCTAAACTCACACCAAGCGGAATAACAAAACTAATTGTATTTGGTGTTAAAGAAAAAGGCTTGATATTTACCCAATTACCGCTTTCCGCGTCAAGAACAACGAAAGAGTCTTTTTCAAAATGAAAGCCTTGAATATACACAGGATTACCATAGGTGATTTCTCCTGGAACAAGGCTGTAAATAAACGGCTGATGCTGCGCAGAAATAGTAAATGGGGCATCAGATTCATCCACAACGCCATCTCCAAAAATTTCTATTTTAAAATTAGAATTTCCCAAAAAATCGGGTGGAATAGTCCACTCATAAGAGCCTGTGTTAGGCACATTCCCAATACCCAATACGCTGTTATTCTCTCGTAAAAGATTCAGTCCAACATAAGTGGGCTTATCACCATAAGGTGTCCATTTTATCCAATAACTCTCGCCCGCCTCAAACATCTCGCCACCATTCGGCGAAAGAATCGTAATTGACGTGGTTATTGGAACAAACCTGCCAGCTTCGCAAATATATCCCTCTGGCGCAAAAACACCATTTGCGCCCAGTCTCCCATCTGACTCAATATAGGCCTCATTAAGAGATTTTTCACTAGAACAATGGTCGTAAAAAATTGTGAAATTATCGGATGTCGATTTGCATGAAGTTGGATCAGGCTCTACTCCATACAGACACGAAACACTTCCTCCCGCATATGTACCCTTGCCTACACCTGTAATAAATAAGTCAGGATTTTTTTCCGGCGTAATTGGAAGGGGATCATTAATGTGAGTGTAATCAGGACTATTATCAGAATCAGTTGCGGTTATGTCAGTCTCTTTGCATCCATACAAGTAATTTAATTTATCCCTTGTGGATTGACCGACGAAGCCGTTGCCATATTGAAGATTATTTGGAATTAAAATCTCGTATTTGTATTTCATTTGAAAACCTGAAACCAAAGAAGCGAGTTTTTCGTCAAAATAAGCCGTCGGTTCTTGTTCATTTGTTTCAATTATTCCAGTGTCAAAGCCATCTTTCTGCAAAGCGATTTGAAGATTGTAGACATCGTTGTTTTCATCTCCTGTGTTTAAATTATTATCGAAATTGTAACACCATCGAGATGAATCATTCTGCAAATTGGCAAGGTGTTTTTGAAAAAAATCAATTAGAGCTTGAGTCTTTTCTGCTTCGCTCGGGGAAGGTAGGTCTGAAATATCAGCAAAAGAAAAATTTGGAATAACAGAAAATCCTGCCATCACCATAACCATCATCAAGAAAAAAAACTTGACGCAATTTAATTTTATAAAATAATTTATTTTCGTCGACAATCGAGATTGCTTCATATTTAAAATTATACAGGAAAAAACAATCCGGTCAAAAAATCTTGAGGAAATTCCATATTGTGACCCTACAGAGAATTTCGGTTCTTACAGAACCAGTACCCGCGTTTGGATACTTTCACCGCTCAAGAGAGCTCGAAAGTATGCTCAAACAGGCTTCGATTCTCTGGCGCCCCGATGTCCATCGGGACTTAGGATCACAAAACAACTTCGTCTGATGACGAGATTTATTTTGTGACCCTACAGAGAATCGAACTCTGATTTAAGCCTTGAGAAGGCTTCGTCCTAGCCGTTAGACGATAGGGCCGTTTTATAAAAGCTGTTAGCTAATAGCTTTCAGATGAGAGAATATCATTTTTTATAGAAAAGTAAAAAAACTTTTCTGTTTTCCTCTACAAGCTAACAGCTATCAGCCAAAAGCTATCTCCCTACCTCTCCTCCCACTCTTTTTCCTGCCGAACTAAGAGATGTTCTTTCTCTTCCGGATTAGCCATAATTTCTTCAACTACTTTTTCCATTCTTACTGATTGGGAACCTTTCACGAGAATTACATCTCTTTCAGAAATCAAATTTTGCAGATAAGATCCCGCTTCTTCCGAAGAATCAAATTGAAGAACATCCTTCTCTCTCATCCCGTTCTGAAGAGCGCCTTCAGCAATTCCGCGAGCTCTGGTTCCGACAGCGACAAGGAGATGGCACGATCGTGAGACGATAGCGCCCGCTTCTTTGTGTGATGATACGGAATAACTCCCGAGCTCGAGCATATCTCCAAGAACCGCAATCTTCCTTCTTGCCCCTTCTATCGTCTGTAAAGTCCTCAAAGCCTCTTCAAGAGCCACAGGCGACGAATTATAAGTATCATCGATAATAATCGAATTTTTTATTCCTTTTATAAGCTTCATTCTACCTAGAGGAGTATCATGATTTCGTAAAGTTTTCGCCATCTTATCAACGTTCAATCCTTGCGACAAACCGACTGCGATTGCTGATAGCGCCGGATATATATGATGATTTCCTATGATACCCATAATGACAACTTGAGCGCTTTTTCCATCAGATTCGACTTTAAATTGAATTCCCGTTGGAAACTTGCCATTCTTATCTATTCCATAAAGAATGCGATAATTCGTTCCGAAAATATCCGCTCCTCCGTTTGTTCCATAAGTGATGACTTTGTTTTCAGTTTTGTTTATAAATGAACGCACATCTTCATCATCATTATTTAAAACAAGAATGCCATCTGCTTTTAGCGATTTAATCAGAGA
>CAYIIG010000002.1:0-11470 GCA_964363425.1 uncultured Candidatus Saccharibacteria bacterium
ACCCTTGCGGGTCGCCTTTAATTGTAGCGCATTGCATTTCGTAATTCAAAGTGTGATAGAATTGAGAAAACTCTTAAATGCACCAAAATAGCATCTGACATCGTATAAATAAATATATGAATAATAATTTTGAAAAGCTATTCAGTAAACTTGAAGAAGTTGAGCCTTCGAAAGAGTTGCGCCGTGGGATATTAGCTAGAATTGATTTTGAAAAAAGACGCTCCGCTCGAATACGGTTGGCATTTTTCGGATTTATCGCAATGGCTTCATTTATAGCAATGATCCCCTCTTTTCAATATATAGCGCGAGAGTTTTCTCAATCCGGTTTTTATCAATATTTCTCGTTAATTTTTTACGACGGTGACGCTGTCCTCTCTTCTTGGAAAGAGTTCGCACTGTCGCTTGCGGAGACCATACCCGCGATGGAAATAACGATTTTCCTAGCGGTCGTCTTATCTTTCCTTATTTCCATCAAATTGGCAGTTAGGAATGTTGGTCTTGATTATAAGTTAAAATTAATTTAAATTTATGAATTACAAAAACTTTTTTCAATCAAAAAATTTCAGAAGAATTATTTGGGGGGTCGGAATATTGATAGCAATTCTTGCGGTTTTCCAAGCCGGAATGTTTGTCGGATACAGGAAAGCTGGTTTTTCCTACCGCTGGGGCGACAATTATTACCGCGCTTTCGGAGAGCATCGCACAGGAGAGAGAATGATGGGAGGTAGGATGATGGATTCTTTTCGTGGCAAAGATTTCACCAATTCAAACGGGGCAATTGGCAGAATTGCGAGCGTGAACTTACCAATCTTGACGATTGAAAATACGGATGGTGTAGAGAAGATAATTTTAATAAAAGATGATACCGTTGTCAGACGCTTTAGAGAAACGGTAAAAACAGACAGTCTAAAAATCGGAGATTTTGTCGTGGCTATAGGCGCTCCGAACAACAGCGCTCAAGTGGAAGCTAAAATTATAAGAATAATGCCCAACCCTGAAAGTTTTGTCGGCACAAGCACTCGAAATAAATAATAATATGAAAAAAATCTTTACACGCAACAGAATAATAATCCTCTCAATCATCGTTATCGGGCTTGGATACTGGGGATACCGCTTATACACGAACACAAGCGGAGAAATGCGGTATATGCTCGCTGAGGTTAAAACAGGAACGATTGTTTCTTCCACGACGGGTAGCGGGCAAGTGTCCGCAGAAAGCCAAGTCGACATTAAAAGCAAAGTTTCCGGAGAAGCGACTTATGTTGGAGTAGCGAGTGGACAAGAAGTGAGAGCAAGAGACCTTATCGCCAAAATAGATTCTCGCGACGCTGAAATTACGCTTGAAAACGCCAAACTGTCGCTCCAAAAACTCTTAAAACCCGCGGACACATCTTCGATTCTTCAGTCGGAAAATGCGCTTGAAGATGCCAAACTTTCCAACACTAAAGCAAAAGATGACCTCGCGAAATCTTACGACGACGGATTTAATACCGTATCAAACGCTTTTCTTGATCTTCCTGATGTTTTAACAGGGCTTAACGATCTACTGAACAGTTATCAGTCTGGCGCAGGTTATTTAAATGACTCTAATGTCAGGGCTTATGGAAGTGAGGCCATGAATTACAGAGACGGCGCGGCAGTGATGTATTACGGCGCTAAAAATCAATACGACTACAACTTGATTCATTATAAAAACTTAACCAGAACAAGCGCGACCTCAAGCATTGAATCTTTGATCTCTGAGACATATTCGACCGCCAAAGCTGTCGCAGATGCGATTAAAAATTCCAAGAATGCCGTTGATTACATCAGAAGCCAGCAGAGTTCTCAATCCAGAAGCGATTCAACAACCGTTCAAAATAATTTAAATTCGTGGACAAGCAAGGTGAATACGCATCTCTTGAGTCTCCTTTCAATAAAAAACAGCATTGAAAATTCCAAGAATACGATCACGAGCTCGACGCGAGACATCGCTCAGAAAACGGAAGCCTTAAAGAAACTCAGAGACGGAGCCGACTCTCTTGATATAAAAGCGCAGGAGCTTGCCGTCCGACAAAAAGAATATGCTTATGAAGACTATTTCATCCGTGCTCAGTTTGACGGAGTCATCGCCAAGCTCAATGTTAAAAAGACCGATTCGGTCACGGGAGGAATGAGTGTGGCGACACTTATCACCAAACGGAAAATCGCCAATATTTCTCTGAATGAAATCGATGCGGCAGAAATCAAAGTCGGGCAGAAAGTCGCGCTTACATTTGACGCGATTGAAGGACTTGAAATAACCGGCAGTGTGACGGCGATTGATCTTGTGGGTGTTGTCAACCAAGGCGTCGTCACTTACAACGCGGAGGTAAGCTTTGACACGGAAGATGACCGCGTAAAATCAGGAATGAGCGTGAATGCTTCAATAGTTACCGACTCCAAACAAGACACGCTTATTGTCCCGAACAGCGCGGTAAAATCGCAAGGCGACAGATATTTTGTTGAAATTTTTGACCAAAAATTCACTCAAACAGAGATGAGGCAGGGGGTAATTCCCGCGACCACCCCCGAAAACAACCTGTTGAAATCGGGATATCAAATGATACTTTAACGGAAATAATATTCGGACTAAAAGAAGGAGATATAATCGTGGCGCGAGCAATTCAATCAGCTTCGGCGCAACCGCAGACAGGACAGCAGTCGAGCACCTTCAGGATACCGGGTCTTCCGGGAAGCGGAGGGGGCGGAGGGAGAAGGTAAGCACTAAATTCGAATATCGAAATTCGAAACAAATTCAAATGTTTAAAATTCAAAATCCTAAACGAGAATTTCTGTTTTGAATTTATAATTTCGGATTTGTTTCGGATTTCGTGCTTCGTGCTTCGAATTTTAATTAAATATTATGATTGAATTTCAAAATATCGCAAAAACATATCAAAACGGAGATGCGGAAACGCAAGCGTTGAAAAATATCTCATTCAAAATAAAAGATGGAGATTTTGTCGCGATTATGGGTCCTTCCGGTTCAGGCAAATCCACCCTTATGCACATAATCGGATGCCTCGATACGCCGACCTCGGGCAAATATATTTTAGACGGACGCAATGTTTCCTCCTTATCCGACAATGAGCTTGCTGACATTCGAATGAAAAAAATCGGCTTCGTGTTTCAATCATTCAATCTCCTGCCGAGAGCGACGGTGCTCAGAAATGTAAGCCTGCCTCTCATCTATGCCGGCATTAAAAAAGAAGAACGCGAAAAACTCGTGACACAAGCTCTTATCGCCTCTGCTTTTCCGGAAAAATTTTGGAATCATCGCTCCAACCAACTTTCAGGCGGTATGACACAAAGGGTTGCTATCGCTCGCGCGCTGGTAAACAATCCGGCATTGATTCTTGCTGATGAACCCACCGGCAATTTGGATACAAAAACAGGCGAAATAGTGCTTGAAACCTTTCAACGACTTCACTCCGAACAAGGAAGAACGATTATCCTTATCACTCACGAGCCGTATGTCGCGGAACACGCTCAAAGAGTCATTCAAATCAAAGACGGCGAAATTGTGAGTGGTAGCGTTAATAATCGCCGAAGAATTATCAATAACAAATCCGAAAAATGAAAATAAACGACTTATTCCAAGAAACATATATTGCCATTTCAGCAAACAAAGCAAGAACAAGCTTGACTATTCTTGGTATCGTCATTGGCATCGGTTCGGTAATCGCTATGGTTTCCATCGGGCAAGGCGCCGCTGGACAAATCCAATCGAGCATTGAAGGACTTGGATCAAACCTCCTTACTGTGATTCCTGGCGTAGTCCAGCCCGGCAGAGGAATCGTTTCTTCCGGTCGCGGTTCGGCGCAAACGCTTAAAAATGAAGACACCGATGTTCTCAAGCAAATTTCCGGCATATCTCATATTTCACCGGAATTTCAACGCCGTTTTCAGATCACTTCCACCGGTGGCAACAATACAAATTCAACTATCATCGGTGTCAACGCCGAATATCCGCAAGTTCGAAATGTGTTCGTTGAACAAGGGTCATTTATCACGGAAAACGCTCTTCGTGGCATAAGCCGAGTGGCGATTTTAGGTCCGACAGTCGCCAAAGATCTTTTTGCCGATTCGGACCCGATTGGCAAAACTATTCGCATCAACAAAACCAATTTTAAAGTTATCGGATTGCTCCAAGCGAAAGGAAGCGGAGGATTTTTTAATCCCGACGACGCGGTTTTCGTGCCACTTACCACAATGCAGAAAATACTCGCCGGTGGAGATTTTTTATCAAGCATTTCGATAAGTGTGGAATCCAAAGATTTGATGCCACAGGTTCAGGAAGAAGCGATATTTGCGCTTGCTGAAAAGCATCGCATTGATCCGCAAAACCCCGACTTTTCCATCGTTTCTCAAGCGGATATTTTGGGAACATTGACGCAGGTGACGGACACATTCACTATTTTTCTGGCCGCCGTTGCCGGCATCTCTCTTATTGTCGGCGGTATCGGCATTATGAATATGATGCTTACCACAGTGACTGAGAGGACGCGCGAGATTGGTCTTCGTAAAGCTATCGGCGCCAAGAAAAAAGATATTAGCATGCAATTCCTTGCGGAAGCTGTAATGCTTACTTTCATTGGGGGAATTCTCGGTGTTCTTCTTGGTTGGATTATCTCCATCGCTGTTTCCAGTTTTGCTGGAATCGCGACCACCGTTTCAATTTCATCCATACTTCTCGCTTTCGGCGTTTCAGCGGCGATAGGAATAATTTTCGGATACTATCCCGCCCGTCGCGCCGCGTCACTAAATCCGATTCAAGCGTTAAGATACGAATAAAAATAAACTTAAAACCAGTTTAAGACAATCACTTGGTACTCCGACTACCAAGTGATTTTATTCTTTCCTTAAAAAAACTTTGTTGCCGAAACGAAAATCGGCGGTGTTATATTTCGGCGGATTGTTTGCGGAATAATCGTGTCTCAAATCAATTTCACCTAAAACAGACTCGATGTTTCCAAGAGTTTTATCGAGCGGTTGCTTGTCGTCAAAAATTATTTTTATTCCATTTTTCAAATAAATTTTGTAATCATTTTCCGACTCAGCGTGAAATTCGGCGGTGATAATGCCTAAATCTTTCAATGAATTGATAAGATTGGCAACACCTTTAAATTTTTCGCTCGGCATATAAATTTCACCTATTGGGTTTGCGCCGTCAATCAATCCATAATATCGAATGTGAGTATTACCGGAAAAATCCGGAGCTGAGCTGAAAATAACTCCTTCTTTGTCCATAAAATAACAGCTCCCCGAATATCCGCCTGAACTTGTTTTGATCTTCTCATCGATCGAGCACCACATAAAATCCGGTTTTCTTTCGATAAGACTTACTTCAATAATCTTTAATCCTTTTGAATTTATTTCCGCCTTTTCGACTTTTTTAAAATCACTCAAAATCTTTTCTTTTATCGTTTTCTTAGGATACAAAAAAATACTGTTTTTGGAAAACAACATAAGATATTCGCCTGATGTTTCTTTTTTAACGGCATTTATTATTTCATCTTTGGAAATTGTCGCGTTCCCGAAAACTTCAATCTCAGCAATCTGAATAGTCGAGATTTTTGACAACCAAGACAGGAGAAAAGCGAAAGCGATGAGCAATAATAAAATTCCGACGGATTTTATGGCGAGTATTTTACGCCTTCGCTTCCTTAATTTTGAAGGTCTTAGTGTCGAATTATTACGCATTACTTATCTTATTTAGCCCTTACCGACATCGGATGTCGGTAAGGGCTAAATAGTTTCTAGCTTCTTTTTGTAAGAATTTTCTTTCCCATATACTTTTGCAAGACTTCCGGCACAAGAACAGAACCGTCTTCCATTTGATTGTTCTCTATTACAGAAATTAGAATTCTCGGAGTGGCGATTGCCGTGTTATTGAGAGAGTGAGCAAAACGCAATTTACCGTCTTTATCTTTGTAGCGAATGTTCAGCCTTCTTGTCTGAAAATCGTGAAAATACGAACAGGAGTGAGTTTCCCTGTAGCGATTTTCCGAAGGGATCCACGCTTCAATATCGTACTTCTTGACTTGTCCAAGACCGAGGTCTCCCGAGCAATTAATGACGATGTGATAAGGGATTTTCAATGCTTGCATTATTTCTTCGGAATTATTCAATAATTCTTCGTGCCGTTTAACACTCTCTTCGTGACTGGCTTCGCATAGTATGACCTGCTCAAATTTGAAAAATTCGTGGACGCGCATAATGCCCTTGGTATCCTTGCCGTGACTTCCCGCCTCCCTTCTAAAACTCGGAGAAAAGGCGATTATTTTTTTCGGAAGGTCGCTTGCGTTCAAAACCTCGTCGGCAAAGTAGCTCATCGTGGCGACTTCCGCCGTTCCGGCGAGATAATCATTGTCTTGAGTTTTATACATATCTTCCTCTCCTTGCGGAAGATAGCCTGTGCCGACAAGAGTTTCTCTGCGGACAAGTGACGGAACAAGCATCTGCGAAAAATCGCCTTTGAAATTAAAATGGTCGGAAACGAATTGCCAAATGGCAAAGTTGAGAAGTACCGCGTCATTTTTCAAAAAATATCCGCGGAAGCCGGAAATTTTCGCTCCTTTTTCCAAATCAACCATATCGGCTTTCTCCATAATCTCAATGTGACTTTTTGGCGCGAAGGCGAATTTTGGAATTTCTCCCCAGACTTTCACTTCCTGATTGTCGGCATCGCTCTCGCCTTCAGGCACCGACATATCGGGAATGTTTGGAACCTGCACCATAAGCGCTTGCCAACTTTTCATCACTTCTTTCTGCTCTTCTTCTTCTTTTTGAAGCTCATCTTTAACGAGTTTCATTTCGGATATAAGCTGGGATTTCGCGGTTGCGTCCGGTGTCCCCGCGATTTTTTCACTCCACTGATTCTGCTCGGCGCGCTTTTTCTCAATTGCCATCATAAGCTCGCGTCTTCTGTCATCCGCTTTAAGTAAATCGTCAACATTAAAAGCAATGCGTTTTTTCTTCGCCCCTTCCTGCACGATATCTTTATTTTCTCTGATGAATTTTATATCCAGCATATTTTTTTGAAAAAGTTTTCCCTGTAATTACCATTTATAATAACAAAAATGTTAGAATAAACAATATGGAAAAAGAAATAAGAGAGCTTTCTCTTGAAGAAATTCCGGAGCGATTGATAGAAATCCCGGAACCGCCGAAGAAACTTTATATTCAGGGCGAAATGCCAAAAGGCGACGCCAAATTCCTCTGTGTTGTCGGTTCAAGAAAATATACCGATTACGGGAAAGAAGCCTGCCAGAAACT
Source organism: uncultured Candidatus Saccharibacteria bacterium (assembly GCA_964363425.1). Classification (GTDB taxonomy): domain Bacteria; phylum Patescibacteriota; class Minisyncoccia; order Phycocordibacterales; family GWA1-40-21; genus GWA1-40-21. The sequence goes on from CAYIIG010000002.1 coordinate 7,300, forward strand.
CATAGCGGGACTTAGAGGTTACAACATCGTGATTGTTTCCGGGTTGGCGTTTGGAATCGACGCAATCGCTCACAGATCGGCGCTTGACGCGGGGCTTACGACTATCGCTATCCCCGGATCGGGCATTCACCATTCCGCTCTTTACCCTTCCTCTAACAGGCAACTTGCCGAAAAAATTGTTGAATCGGGTGGCGCGCTTCTCTCGGAATTTGACCCGAAGTTTAAGGCGACACTTTACAGTTTTCCTCAAAGAAACAGAATTATGGCGGGAATATCGCACGCCGTTCTTATTATAGAAGCCGAAATAAAATCCGGCACGCTTATCACGAGCCGACTCGCCACCGAATACAACAGGGATGTTATGGCGGTGCCCGGCTCAATTTTTTCCAAAAATTCCGATGGACCGAATATGTTGATTCGTCTCGGCGCGACTCCTGTCTCCTCAAGCGCGCACATACTTGAGACGCTAGGATTTAAAATTGAAGAAGACAAAACAACCAAAGTGCTTGATTTGAAAAATCTTTCCGATGACGAGCGGAAAGTTTTTGCGATGATAGAAAATCCTCTCGGTCGCGACGAGCTCATTCGAGAACTCGTCCAATCCGGAATGTCCGTAAGTAATTCCAGCGCCCTTCTGTCCATTATGGAAATCAAAGGTTTGATTGAGGAGAAAATGGGGGAGATAGTGAGAGTATAAGGAGAAGGTTGTAGCTTGTCCGCCGAAGAGGCGGAGTTGTAGCTTATTAGAAAGATAAAGAGCGTCAACAAAATTTGTTGACGCTCTGTTGTAAAAAATGAAAGGAAATATAGAAAATAAAATTAAATTTTCCGCTTGGGGAAATAACCGTCTGTTTTTCTCTCTTCAATATCCCTACCACAATATCCATCTCCTTCGGAACAGATTCCTCCCTCATAACAAGGAGGTTCGAACATTGAAAGAAGGGGGGAATTTCTACCTAATCTTGAGGCGATAGCTAATCTCTGAAGTCTTCCGAGATGATAAATCTCTTCCTGGGCGGACCAACAGAGGCGCTTGGCTTGCTCGTGAGCGGTAGCGTTAAATGAACCTGATTTTGTGTATGAAACCATAGCGCCGTATGGGGCAAGTATCATAGCCAATGTATCAGGAACAACTGCGCTTATACAATTCCACTTATTCATTATTCCATAAGCTTCCCGCTCTAATCTTAATTCATCCAACACCGGTGACATATAGAAACTCCCCGTAAACTTGGGGGTGCCTCTTTTGAGAGCCCTGTGTCTTTGATCCTGACCCATTGTCGCTACTGAAACTTCAATCTCAGACTTTATGTCGCCTATAGAGTTTTCCATCATTTCTGGAATAAAATGCAGGCAATCCACCGGATGCATAATGCTTTTATCCGGCGAACAAAAGTATTCTTCTCCAAATATTTGAATAAGATCATAATTTGGACGGAACTTAATTCTGCCCGGCGAAGAATCTTTTACCGTTATCGCCCAGTCGCTCTTTCTTCTGCGTTTATCCTTAAACATAAAAGCCGTTTCAGGATATTTTTCTACAAACAAACGCGCCATTTCTCCCGTCACATATCTCATTACCGGCGTCCAAGATGACTCATACATTGCCACAAGCGCAGTATCGTTTATTGTAAAATCAAAAGCTGTCGGAAAAATAACGGGGATAAACATTCTCATTTGTTCTTGAGCGAACTTGGGAATGTTACTTCTAATTTTGCCACTGGCAAATGGTCTTTCTTCTGCAACGAAATTTCCAGCAACTTCAGTAGCGGTCACGATGTTGGAGTGATAAATACCAACTCCTGTTTTAATGTAGTCCATCGCCGTCTTTAAAGCGCTGATTAGAATATTCGGCCAAAATCTTTTTATGTAATTTTCTATTTCCCCATAATCTGGAGATAGGAACATTTTGGCGCAAAACCTTCCGCTTCTCTGGTCGCTGTTGTAAAAAGGGTTTGCCAAATGCATTCCGAAAGTAATATCACCGACGGCAATACCTTCAACGGCAAATGTCATGAAGTGATGCTGAAACGGCGTGTGGTGACTTTTCTTGAACAATTTTCCTTCTGTATCCATTCGTTTGCCAAGTGTGGGCATTGTGTCTTGATAACAAACCAACGCCGCATGACTTGCCAGAACAATCGGGTCAACATCGGTTTTAGCCAACAATTCTACCTTTATCATTTCAACTCTCCTCTCGTAAGTAAGATACTGTAATTTAAAATATTTTTTTAATAGGGGTCTCCGTCATTAGCTACATCGTCCGCTCTAGGCGCTATTACAGGATCTACTCTTGGCAACACCCTCTGTTCTTTAAGAATCTTCCACAAGATGATTGATATCTCTTCCTGTGGCATAAGTTTGCCGTTTTTCATACAATCAATCTTCGTCCAGCCAAACCTTTGTGTCAATTCATCAGCGATTTTCCTCACCTTACTCAGATGATCTCTGTTTTCGTGTCCGTCTTTTTTACCGCCTGTGTAATCCCTCCTTTCTTTGGCATCCTTTTTTTCCAAAAGCTCCAAAGATATTTCAAGGGGCACATTCAGATAAAAAGTTACATCGGCGCGCCGAGCGTTAAAAACACAAAACTCCAAAACCTCAAGCCATTCAAAAAATCTTTTCCTGTCCAAGAAATTAACAATTTTACTTCCTTGATGGAGAAAATTATCCCCGACATATCGGTCGCAGATAACAATTTTTCCATTTTCCAACCATTGATTTATTTGCCTCATGCTTTCCCATCTGTCTCCCGCATACAGTATTGATGCGAGATAAGGACTAACTTCGGTAGCTTTACCAAATTCGCCAGACAGATACCTGCCCACCATTTCCCCGAAAAAGTTATCTTTGTAACGCGGAAAATCAATAGTTTCAACGCAATCTCCGTTTTTGATAAACTTCTCCGTAAGGAGACCTGTTTGAATTTTTTTTCCACACCCGTCCGGTCCCGTGATTACTATGAACTTTTTCTCTTTCCTCATTTTTTTCCTCCCATAAAATATCAAAAAACTAAAGCAAAATTGCTTTTATCTGAATAATTCATAGCATATCCAATATCCAAAATCAAGACAAAATCCGACGGCTTTAAAATAGCCACGGGATTTTGTTTGATCCGAATTATTATCGACGCTATTGAGTCGATGAATTATTTCCGCCAAACACTTCCAAAATTTTGGTTCTTGTCTTTGGTCCGACAATGCCGTATCCTTCCTCTCCTGACTTGGCAATGCCGTATTTTTCTTGGAATCTCTGGACAGCTTTCTCCGTCAAAGTTCCGAAATATCCACTCACCAAAGCCTCTGGATAAATCTCTTTATTTTGCGCAAGCCATCCTTGAAGGGTGGAAACTTGTTCGTCTGTCATCCCCTTCTGCAGTCGCTTGTTAAGAAGCCCGACTGAAACCGAAGAAGAGCTGAAATTGCCGACTGACTGTGATTGCGACGATGAGCTTTGAGATGAAATCTCGACCGTTGCGGAAGAATTTGCGTTTGCCACTATCTCAAGGATTTGCCTTGTCTTCGGTCCTACTATCCCGACTTGCGGTAATTTATATTTAGCTTGGAATTTCTTCACCGCTCTCTCAGTCGCCGGACCGAATAGTCCCGTGATAAGTCCTTCAGGGTATATTGCTTTGTCTTTAGCGAGCAGTTTTTGCAAATTGCTGACATCTTCGCCTTTGCTTCCGCGAGAAAGATTTCTGTTAAAGACGAGCGGAATTGATTTGGCGAATGAAGATGAATTAGCAACAGAAACGCTTGAAGCGGAACTCGCGGAAGAAGCTGTTATCGTGACAGATTTGGAAGAAGAAGATGAATCAACTTTTCGAACTGATGCCCCGCCCATTGAACCACCACCACTTGATAGTGTTGTCGCGGAAACTTCAGAGCTTGCCGCTGATTCAAAATTGCTCGTGTTGTAAGCGGACACCTTGTAATAGTAAGCGGTCGCTCCGCTCAAGCTCGTGTCGGTGTAGGTTATTGCGCCAGAACCGAGAGTTGTAAATAAGGCGAACGATCCTCCGCTTGTCGTGCTGCGATAAAGATAATAACCGGAAAGGTCGCTTTCGGTATTGGCGGTCCAGCCAATCGTCAATTGGGTGGCGGAAGTCGGCGTGGAAATTCCCAGTCCGACAGGAGTCGATGGAGCCGCCGGATTGGTTGCCTCAGTC
>CAYIIG010000002.1:11480-27198 GCA_964363425.1 uncultured Candidatus Saccharibacteria bacterium
GTCAAAGCGTATGGCGAGAAGTGAGTCGCTTCCGAAGTGGAGAATACGACCTGCGCCACATTGCTCAAATTAGAAGCGACGGCTGACGGCGCTATGGCATTGCCACTTGAATCATAGTAAGTGGCGGAAGTATTTAGAGATTCCCATTCTTTCTGGTCGTTAACAGTAGAAACGGTAAGTTTGCCGACTTCTGCGGGAGTGTCTATTCCAGAAACTGCCAATTCCGCAGTCGTGTAAGTAAGATCAATCGTCGCCGTTTTTCCGGAAGAAAGTTTCTTCACCTGCGAATCGCCGGAATAAGCGCTGATATCTTTGGCTTTGTTCCCGATAACATTAACGCTCGGAGTGTTTGGGTAATTGACTGTTTCTTTGGCGGTAATGTAAGAATCCGAACCGGACTGACCAAGAGCGCCGGAATCAATAGTTACTTTCGTCTTGACGGTCGTATCTTCAAACGAACCGGACGCCGTGTCTTTAAAGGTGTTAGAAGTCATAAGCGTGTCTTGGATACTGGCAACACTGGTCAAAGCGACATTGATTCCTGAAACGCTTCCTGTCACACCGACTGGATTGCTGGCATAACCGGCTTCGGAATACTTGTCGGAAGCGGCGTAGACTCTCCATTGACCACTGTCAACGCTCAAGGTGTAAGCGCCACTGGCATCGGCTTGAGTAACCGCCGAACCGCCGGTGGTTTTCTCGGCTCGCACGAAGGCGTAAGGCGCAGCCACTCCTCCAGCTGTCACACTACCGGAAATAACATAACCGGCGGAAGCCATCACTAGATTATTAGTCGCGCTACCCGCAACAACCAAAGTCTGAGGCATCATTATATAACCAGGTTTTGATGTGGTAATTTTATAAGTTCCGTTTGCTAATTGAAGACTGTAGCCGTTCGTGGAAGTGGCAGACATTCCGTAGTGCATACCATTGGAAGTATTAACTACATCCACCCAAACATCTTTCAGCTCATTGCCAGGAGTCGCGGAGGTTTGATAAATAATTCCTGAAACAGTGCTTAATGTAGAGCTTACAACCACCTTGATTATTTCATCGCCGTCCACATTAAGAATAGTCTTGCCCGCATCGTAGAACGAGGTCGTCCCGCCATTGTCAGTGTCATAAGAAATACCGCTCGATGGAACCGATGGAATAAATACTCTTACCGTCGTCGAGGACATATTTGGAATTTGCAAAGAAGTTGAAGTTCCATTGCTTAGCTCGGTATGATTGCCGGAATTTTTGGAAATATCAAACAAATCTATGAAAGCTTCCGGAACCGTGATGAAGTTGCCAGAGGCATCTTTGAAGTTTACTGTAACGGTGTTTCTAGTATTCACGCGAACATTCCAAGTAGTTGTCGCTACGATGCCGAATTTAGGTATCGGAGAAAGACTTTCATTTATCGGAGCGATTTTGCCGTATCCGGGTTTAAACACATCAAGAATGTATTGACCTGTGGAAGTCGCCAAATTCGGCACTCTCAAGGTGTACGAACCGTCTGAACCGGTCTTGGTGTCATAAATTCTGCCGTCGCTTGAAGATCTGGCAGACACAATCACATTAGCTATTCCCTCTCCTGAATCTATCACAGCGTTAGAGCTTTCAAAAACAGTACCGAGAACACTCCAATAGGTCGTTGAGCCGGAGGGAGCGAAGTTTATACCGCTTTGGTTGGCATCGGCGACCGTCACAGACTGATTATCCATTCGTCCATAACTAGGCACGAAAGCGCCGACTTGCCATGCTCCGTTATCCACATACAATGTGTAATTTCCGGAACTGTCGGTCATAGCGTTGGCGTTGCCGGGACCATTGGTTCGATAAGCAAACACCGGCGCGTTGGCGATGTTGTTGGAACCGTCGCTTACTTTACCTGTGATGGTGTAGGAAGGCTTTTTGATGCTCAAAACAAGGGGATTGACACCGGTCTGTCCGGTGGAAGCGATCTTGGAACCGTCAACGAAGACATAATTGGAAACGGCGGATGTCACTTCCACTGAAAGCTCCCTGCTTTGTCCTATACCCGGGAAGAAAGCTCCGACATTGTAAGAACCGCTATTCACATTAAGAGAGAATTTTCCGCTGGTATCGCTTTGTGTCTGAGTGCCAAATCCTTGAGACGGAGAGAAAGCGAAGACCATAGCGTTGGCGATTGTCGAACCGCCCCCGTCCTTAACTAAGCCATTGATCGTTTTGGTGGTAGAGGCGATAGTAAAGGTGTAGCTCGATTTTGGCGCGCCGGCGTCAGTAAGAAGACAAGCACCCGGACAACCTGTCATATTGAGCTGTATCGGCTTTGGCATTACCCAAAGAGGAGCGGCGGGGGGACCCATCATCATACCGTCTTTAGGCATAGCCGGTCCGATACCGATAGACCATACTCCGTTTTGTTTCGGAAGATTAAGAGTGGCTATAGTGCTCGCTGATAAAGCTCCAACACCTGGTGTGGCAGTCTTTACAGTAAATTGTCCCGGACCTCCGGCAAAAATATCCAGCTTCTCAGTTGAAGAAAAAGTATTAGCTCCCGCTGTTAAATTAACCGCGAATGAAACACCTCCGAGAGTTGAAGTGAGGCTGATGTTTCTGTTGATAATACTTGTTGAAGTCGCTCTCATTGGAGAAGGTTCGCCGAAACCGAAGTAATCAGTGCTTGTACTTGTCGGATCAACAAATGATTCAGTAGAAACAAAATAGTCATTATTTGTCGGCAAATCGGTGAAAGAATAATTTCCTCCGCTGGCAGTTGTAATCGTCTTAGGCATCGGACCCAAAACCGGCGACTGAAGCATCACATTTACTCCGTCAAGTCCGGTCGTGCCGTCATAAGCGCTTACAATCTTTCCTTGAATGGTGGTCGTGGCTGTTGTGCCAAGACTTCCCCCTCCAATATAGACAGGGTTCACATTAAAACTGGATTCAAGAATAGTCGCTCCGTCCGTGCTCTTGGTTTTTATCGTCAAAGCGTAGCCGTTCGTGTCAGCACCCTTTGGAATTGAGGGGTTCTTTATATCAGTCAAACCGAATCTCAAAAAGTCATGGTAGTCTGTGCCATCGTTTTTAGTAGCTGTGTCAAGCGTCAATGTGACAGTTTTAGACTGAGTGTCTCTACTTATCGCCTTAATGCCTATCGTTCCCGTTCCCGGGCCGTTTATATCCTTGTTCATATCATTAAGCATCATCATATTGGCGGAAGAAGTGGCGACACTGGAAAGTCCGAAGTCGGACGAGGATGGAAATGAAATGACAATCTGACCATTGGCGGGAATCTGAGTGGAAATCGGAATTTCAAAACCGTAAGTGGAGCTGGCGTTGGTCATACTATTCATAACCCTGATATTTGCCGGCGGCATAAAACCTCCAATCCCTCCAGCTCCGGTAAATGTTGTTGGTGGAGGAGGTGTGCCGAAATTGCCTCCGCTCATACCGGGATCAATCATCCCGCCCGTTGAAGCGAAAGATAAAACCGTCCCAGACATCGACGAAGTCGTCATATTGTTTCCAGAAATATCTCTGATGTTGGAAGCGGTGACGGAGAAGATGGAACCTGCCGGCATTCTCACCCCTTGAATTTTAGCGGTTTTCCTGCCCGCATTGTATGAAATGCTGTGTCCCGCCATTGCGCTCAGTGTCATAGCCTGGCTATTTGCCAAAATGGAATATTTGGTCAAGTCAATAGCGTCAGTGGTATTGACAGCTTCGTTGAATGTGACAGCTATGCCGAAATCATCAGCATTGACAAGGGCTATAGAAGGAGCTGTGGCGTCTGAATTGACAGATTCAGTCGTAAAGCCGAGAGTGTAGTCGCTCCCCATCGTTGTCCCCGAAATATTTTTAATACTCCCGCCTTTGACCGTCAGTGTCATACTTGAGTTGGCAGGCAAGAGATTTGTGGCAAGCAATGTTCCCTCTTTGGAAGCCGTGTTGTAAGAAAACGAGGAAGGCACAAGAGTGCCACCTATGCCAAGCGTCACCGCGCCGGAAGTTGCCGTGGAAAGATCAATATGATCATTAAAAGTCAGAATGAAAGCGACACTGTTAAGAGGAACATTGGTCGCTCCGGAGACTACCGGCAGAGTAGCAATCACCGACGGACCGGTGTTATCCGCCATACCGGTTCCGAAAGGAATCATCCATTGAGGCATAGGTAAAAGAACCCCATTCGAGCTTTTTACTCCGACAGCGCCGACTTGATTGCCTTGTCCATAAATGTTTATCTCATATCGGCTGTTGTCTGCCAAAGCCGGAAAACTGCTCACGGTCAAAGTGGTCGAAGTGGCATCATAAGAGAAAACGGCGCTGGCAAGAGAAATCGGTGTTTTCACTCCGGACGCGTTGCTGAATAATCTTATATTCGTAGAAACGGCGGTAAGCGTAGAGACATCCATCGCCTGACTGAACGAAATGAAGAATTTGGCGATGTTGGTCGGGATATTGAAACTTCCGGGGAAAGGCATACTGCCAGTCACATTTGGCGGAGCCATATTGGTCATCGTCTGCCCGGAAGCGCCGGTGGTGAACGAAGCGGTATAGGATTGAATAAGAGGCTGGAAAGGATCTTGATCCGCTTGATTGCCGGAAATATCGCGAATAGCCGAAGCGGTGCTAGTGCCTATTTCAAAAACATAGGTCGTGCTCGGAGAAAGACTGCCGGAAATAACGCATTTCCCTGACTGTTCAAAGTTGTTTGGAACAGGACTGTAAGCGACACTCGCGCAACGATTAGCAGTTACTATGCCAGCAGGTGTCGTGCCCTGCGGAGTTAAAGTGACAGAAGTGGTGGCGCTTGCAGAAGCAATAGTGCCGGATTGCAAGGATTTGTCGAACATAAAACCAATAAACGACATATCCACAGGCACATTAGTCATTCCATTTTGCGGATAAGATCCCATCACTCTCGGAGAAGAATTATCCACAAATCCGCCGTCAAAAGACATTTCTTTCGGACTCATCGTGTTTTGAGGATTGGCTGTCGCTTGAGCCACAAATTCAGCGGAGTTGTCATTTCTGTCAACGCCGTTGCCTTTCATCGCGTCGGCTCCACCCGAAGCCAGACTGAGAGCTGTGGAAGTGGCACTGGGATAGCCTTGGGCGATGCGCTCCAAACTGGAGCCATCTTCCGCCAAAGTGGTGGCACAATTAACGCTAGTATCGCTACTTTCACAATTAGCTGTCGGTTGGGTACCGTAGCCAAGCATATCCACTTTGGAACTTGTCGCATTAACAGCGGTAGTTGAAGTGGCAAAAACCAAACCTCCATTCGCAATCAACAAATCGTTGGTTAAGTTGTTGAAGACGGCATCAGACGGAACGGAACCGCTGTAATTTGTCGCCGAAGTCATTAAAAAATAACTAAACGGAGCGATGTAGTTTTTGTTGGGAGAAAAGGTTAGGGCGAAATGAGCCACTGTACCATCACCCACCGCGCCACCGGCGGAATTGAAACCGTAAAGCGCCAAATTGCCGTCAGTTTTTAAATCATTGAGGTTTATATAGAAATCATTGGAATTGTAGAGCTCGGCAAATTCATCTTTGGCATTGCCTGTTGATCCGGCTTTGACTTCGCTGATTTTAACCGGAACGGTTTTTTGCAAGATAAATTTCTTAGGAATTTCCATCGGATTTGGAGCTGTGCCGATATTCCCCGCCGTCGTGGAAGCATAATTGGCAGGTATCGCCATATCAAAAGCGTTGCCGTTGATTATGTTCGACATAGCCGAAGTGGAAGCCACAATAAAAAATTCCGAATTGGAAGTCGGAACGCCGTAAGGACTGCTTGTCATATCCAAAATAGTCATTGTTGTTGTGGATAAACCAACCGATGGTTTATAAGAACCAGGAACATAGGTATCCTCGTTTGGATTAAAACCTGCATTTGCTCCCGATTCTTTATACAAGGCGATACCGGAAATCTGAGCCAAACTATCCATCGTGGAAGACGCTCGAAGATTGAAACCGATTTTCGTCAAAGCGGTCGCTCCGTCTCCCGTCAATCTGAAACTCGATAGAGGAAAAACAGATCTCGGTCCCACTACCGTATCCTTGAACATTTTATAAATCGGCGGACCTGATTCAGTGATGGCGGCCTTAGCGACATTGCCGATTGGAATCATAGAAACCGCGAATGCGAATACGAACAAAAAAACACTTTTATATTTAGACATAAATTTTTTTAAATTATTTATAAAACCGACAACAATCCTAAATTATTTGTTTATTCTACCATAACAATGCAAATACCTGTCAATCGACAGATGGAGCGACACGACAAACAAATCGCGCGATTGTCCGCGATGCAAAGAATTATTCAAAAGGACATTCGCCGAGCAAAATAAATCATCTTACAAATATAAAGGACATCTTAAATTATCGCCTTTTTAACAAATTGGTGATTCTTTGCCCCACGATGCAAATACTAAATAATAACCGCCTTAATTTGCGATTTCGCGCCATCGACGCTAAAAAACAAATGTCCTTTATCGATTTTATAAAGGACATTTGTAAAAAGATTGCTTGAATTATTTCCTTATGATAACCTTTCAAAGGAAGAGGTCTTATTTTATTTTGTCTTCAAAACATTCAAAACAGGAGGGTGAAAGATGAAAAAAAATTTTTGGCAAAAAAATTGGGCAAAAAAGAGGAGAAAATCTAAAAGAAAAAAAGATAAAATGTCTTGTCAGTATGTTCAAATTTGGACGGAACCATTGATGAGTACCGAGGACATCGTGCCGCAAAAGATTCTTAAGGGTATAAAATCCCATATTAAATCGTGTTCGAATTGCCGACAAGGGCGATTGGCAAAACTTCTGAAATGAAACTTTTAGCGAGGGAAAAAGGCGAGATTACTATCTCGCTTTTTTTTAATACACAATCATCTTTCTCGCAAAATAATTTTAACAAATCAGAGTGGCGTAGCGCTAATAGTAACTTGGTTGAAGATTGTGCGGGTACGGGGAATCGAACCCCGATCTGTTGCTTGGGAAGCAACCATTCTACCACTGAACCATACCCGCAACGGTATGTCAATCATCTGAAGTATCTGTTCACACCCTATAAATCATTAGTGTTTTCTCTGTCATCCTCGCGAACGCGGGGATCCAGTTTCAATCACTAATGGTCTGGATTCCCGTTTTCACGGGAATGACAGAGGTGTGAGGAAGTACTCTGAAGAGATTAACAATTCTCGACCAAATGCCCGACTTATTTCCGCCGTCAATTTTTTCAGTGTTGCTTGCTTTGGCATCATCGACTATGACAATCACTTGCTCGCCCTCTTTTCCGACCATAAACTTTTTGCGTATTTCTTCTTCAACTCCGCTGTCGGTATTAAGGTGATCAATTTCGGAATTGAGCGTTTTTTCTCTCTTTTTCAATTCCGCAATCTCCTCTCTTGCTTTAGCGAGGTTTGCCCCGCTCGCTTTTTGTTTATAATATACGCCAAGTGTCGCCTTGGCAATGAAAAACAAAATGGCAAAAACGGCGACGAGCATCGTCTTAGAATACAAAATTTTTCTCAGTTTCTTTTTTTCTTGAAATTCAAGCATACGCTTGTTTTATTCTACCAATAATATATATTTAATGGAAATTAAACGGTGAATTTCAAGAAAATGCTTTTCCACAAAAAAAATAAAAAAATCATCAACGGCATTTGGGTAGCGATAAGCGCGTTTATCGTGTTGAGTATGATCATACTCTCCGCATCTTCGTTGTTTTAAAAAGACTTGCAAGACATAAGCTACTCCGACCTCATCATTTTGAGAAAAACTTCCTGAGGAATATTCACCTTTCCTACTTCTTTCATCTTCTTCTTACCCTTCTTCTGCTTGTCTCGCAGTTTCATTTTTCTGGTGATATCGCCTCCGTACATATGCGCCGTCACATTTTTCTTCATCGCGGTAATCGTTCGCGATGAGATTATTCTGCCCAATGCCACGCCTTGGATTTTGGTCGTGAACATCTGCCGAGGCAAAATATTATATAATTTTTCCACGGACGATTCGGCTTCCTCCTCAACTCTCTTGCGCGAGACCACTTTGGAAAATGCCTGCACAGGCTCATCGGCGACCAATATGTCCAATCTCACGACATCGGCTTCTTTCAGCTCGCCTATTTCATAGGAAATTGAGGCGTAGCCGGAAGAAATGCTTTTCAGCTCGTCAAAGAAATTTCTCATCAACTCTCGAAGAGGCATATTGACGCTTACTGACGCCCTGTTGTCTCCAAATGTTTCCGCTTCGCCGACAATCGCTTCGTGTTCAAAAAGTTTCTGCATAATAGTCCCCAAATATTGGGATGGGGTTATTATTTTCACTTTTACCCATGGCTCAAAAACTTTCTCCACGGTATTGTCATCGGGAAAAAGTGACGGAGAATATATGATTTCCCTTTTGCCATTTCGATGCAGAATTTCATAAGTGATGCTTGGAATGGTTACAATAAGATTCAAGTCAAATTCACGACGAAGCCTCTCCGTGATGATTTCCAAATGAAGCATTCCAAGAAAACCGCATCTGAAACCGCGACCAAGCGAACCCGATGACTCTTCTTCAAACGAAAAAGACGAATCGGAAAGTTTAAGCCTGCCGAGCGCCTGCTTAAAGCCGGTGAAATCGTCTTGACTCTCCGGATAAATAGAAGCCCACACGACAGGAGCTGGGCTCATATAGCCTGAAAGAGGTTCTAAATTGTCTTTGCCGAAAGACACGGTGTCCCCGACCGATGCCACACCCGGCTCTTTGATGCCAGTCACGATATATCCAATTTCTCCAGCTGAAAGGGATTCGACAGGAACCTCGCCTGGCGAGAAAATTCCTACCTCAAGAGCTGTAAAGGTTTTATCGGCGACCTTGAAAACAAGAGGTGTATTTTTCTTAACTTCCCCATTCATAACTCTTATGTAGACGATCACTCCGCGATGATTTGAATATTGAAAATCAAAAACAAGCGAGCGGAAAACATTATTTCCAGTCAATTCGGAAACGGGATGAGGCACTCTTTTGACAATTTCTTCTAAAAGCTTTTCCACTCCTTCGCCCGTCTTTCCGGACACGCCGAGAATTTCATCGGGGAGAAGTCCGAGCAGTGTCGCTATTTCATTTTTAACCTCTGGAATTCTAGCCAAAGGAGAATCGATTTTGCTTACAACGGGAATAATCGTAAGACCTATCTCTCTTGCCATATTGAGAGTGGTCAAAGTCTGCGCCTGCACACCTTGAGTGGCGTCGACAAGCAAAATACATCCCTCCACCGCTTTAAGCGCGCGCGAAACTTCATATGAGAAATCTATGTGTCCGGGAGTATCTATTAGATTCAGAATGTACTCTGAATCTGAAAATCCGAAATCCGAAATCCGAAATCCGAAATTTTGATTATTGGAATTTTGAATTTCTAATTTGTTTCGTGCTTCGGATTTCGTGCTTCGTGCTTCCGAATGATTTATTTTATAAATCATTCGGACTGGTTGCATTTTGATTGTAATTCCCCGCTCTCTCTCAAGCTCCATACTGTCGAGAACTTGCTCCTGCATTTTTCTTTTCTCAATAGTGTGAGTGATTTCGAGCATTCTGTCCGCCAAAGTCGATTTGCCGTGATCAATATGGGCGATAATGGAAAAATTCCTGATATTTTCTAGCTTCATCAGTCTAGCTTAGCAAAAAATCGGCAAAATACAAAAAATTTGCTCGTGCTTGACAGGGTTATGCGTTTCGTATATATTATTTTCAGTTCTTTTAAGGCACACATACCCCTCATTTTAATTTTTTATTTTCAAAGTTGGAGGAGATCTATTTTGCTAAAGCCGATGAATGGACTGACGGATTGGTCAGCTATCGTGATCGTGTTGGGACCAAATAGTCAAACAGTTATGGTTTTGAATCTTTCCAAAGAAGACCCGATTTGGAAATTTCCGGGAGGAAAGAAAGATGGCGATGAGGAAGCTAAGGGAACCGCAATTCGCGAACTGAAAGAAGAAACCGGAATCAAGGTCGAGAAAAAAGACCTTAAGCTTGTCCTCGAGATCGACAAGTCGGGTCATATCAACCCCCACACGGTGTTTGTCTTTACTGCTAGCATGAGTAGCTTCAAAGGATTTGAGAAGAAAGGGAAAGAAACAGATTCAGAGTTATTGGTAGAAGTAATTGAAGTTAAAAAACTAGTAAATAAGAAAAAATTCTTAGCCCAACACAAAAAATGGCTAAAGGAGATTCTAAAAAATAACCCCGCGAGAAAATAACTTTCTCGCGGGTATTTTTGTTCCAAGGGAAGCCTTAAACTTGGATGTTTCGTTTCCAAGTACACGAGATAATTTCATGGGTGGTTTATGGCTTACCTAAAACATAGAATATTTCGCTCTAAGGGGAAATTTGGATGATTACTATTGTCGTTTTAAAATAAGACAGTCTATAATATCCATTATGCATACTAAATTTATCCATCTCCACACTCACAGCCACTATAGCCTTTTGAACGCTCTGCCGAAAATTGACGAGTTGGTTCACAAAGCTAAAGAATTCAAGATGAGCGCTTTGGCTCTTACTGACAACTGCAATCTTTACGGCGCAATTGAGTTTTATAAAGAATGCAAGAAAGCCGATATTAAGCCTATTATCGGTATTGACGCGTATGTGGCGGTCAGAAAAAGGACGGACAAGCAAGCAGGTGTTGACAACAGACGAGCCCGATTGATACTTCTCGCAAGAGATGAGGTTGGATACAAAAATCTGATCAAGCTTGTCACACTTGCCTACCTTGAGGGATTTTATTACAAACCCCGCATCGACAGAGAGCTAATGGAAAAATACAGCGAAGGACTTATCGCCATCTCCCCTTCTTTCAGCGGAGAAACAACACAAGCTCTGAAAAATAAAGACGAAGCGAAAGCTGAAGAGATTGTCAGCTGGCACAAGAAAACATACGGCGCGGAAAATTTCTTCCTCGAAATTACTCACCATCCGGAAATCGAAGGGCACGAGGATTTGATGAAAAGAATTATTCACCTTGGTAAGAGAACCGACACACCTCTCGTCGCCGCCCACGATGTCTATTATCTGAATCCCGAAGACAAGAAAGCGCGCGACACTTTGCTCTTGGTAAACACCGCCGCCGACTGGAGCGACAAGAACATTTCGGACGGAGGCAGTGAAGATTTCTCTTTCATCTCGCAAGAAAAAGCCGAGGAATATTTCAGCCATATTCCCGAAGCTCTTCATAATTCCGTAAAAATCGCGGACGCTTGCAATCTTAAGCTCGATTTGGGCAAGTGGGTGTTCCCCGACTACAAAGTCGAAAGCGGTGCGTCTCACGACGATGAACTCAAAAGATTGGCTTACGAAGGCATAAAACTGCGGGAGCTCGAAGAAACCGATGAAATAAAAACCCGAATCGAATATGAATTGAAAATCATAAAAGACAAAGGCTACTCGCCGTATTTCCTGGTGGTGTCAGACTTGTTGCGACACGCTCGATCTCAGAACATCTTCAGCACGACCAGAGGTTCCGCCGCAGGATCAATGGTTTCGTACCTTGCTTACATTACCACCGTCAACCCTCTGAAATATAATCTGCCGTTTGAAAGATTTTTAAATCCGGAAAGACCATCCGCTCCAGATATTGATATGGACATCGCCGACAACCGTCGAGATGAAATGATTCAGTATGTCAAAGAAAAATACGGCGAAGACAGAGTCGCGCAAATCGGTACTTTCGGAACAATGATGGCGCGCGGTTCGGTCCGAGATGTGGCGAGAGCGCTCGGCTTCCCTTACACAGCGGGAGACAAAATAGCCAAGCTTATTCCGATGGGCGCTCAAGGCTTTCCGATGACTATAGACAAGGCGATCAAAGAGGTTCCAGAACTGAAAAAGATTTACAAAGAAGAGCAGGACGCAAAAACGATAATCGATATGGCTAAAAAGATTGAAGGGTGCGCTCGCCACATCTCCGTCCACGCCGCCGGAGTGGTCATCGCGCCGAAACCTCTCACGGAATTCGTCGCTCTCCAATACGACACCAAAGGCGATAATAAAATAATCACTCAATACGATATGCACGCGGTGGAAGATGCGGGACTTCTAAAGTTTGATTTTTTGGGAATAAAAAACCTTTCAATCTTGGCAAGCGCCGTATCGCTCGCGAAGAAACTTGAGGGGGTTGAAATCGATATAGACAACATTCCAATTAACAACAAAAAAACTTTTGCTATGCTCGCACTCGGAGAAACAGCGGGACTTTTCCAACTCAACGGACAAGGAATGACGAAGTATCTTAAAGATTTGAAACCGACAACCATTCACGACATCAATGCGATGGTCGCTCTCTACCGTCCCGGACCTATGGAATCAATTCCGCAATATATTGAACGAAAACATAATTCGAAACTGGTTAAATATCTTGATCCGCGAATGAAAGACATATTATCGGCATCTTATGGAGTCATTGCTTATCAAGACGATGTTATGCTCATCGCCATACATTTAGCTGGATATTCTTGGCTTGAAGCGGACAAACTCCGAAAAGCCATGGGCAAGAAAATTCCCGCCGAGATGGAAGCTCAAAAAGAAAAACTTAAAGACGGACTTGTAAAAAACGGTATGGAGCCGAAAAAAGCCGATGCCCTTTGGAAACTTATCGAACCTTTCGCTGCTTATGGGTTCAACAAAGCGCACGCCGCGAGCTACGGAAAGGTGGCTTATCAGACAGCGTATATGAAAGCCAATTTTCCGGCGATTTATATGGCGGCGGTTTTGACGGCGGATTCCGGGGATGTGGAAAAAATCGGCGAATTTATCGCCGAATGCAAAAGAATGGAAATTCCCGTCTTGCCACCGAACATAAATGAAAGCTTTTCCGATTTCACTGTCGTGAAAGGCGAAGGAAAAGATAAGATACGGTTTGGACTCACAACAATAAAAAATTTCGGAGAAGGCATAGCCAAAACGATAATCGAAGAAAGAGAAAAAAACGGAAAATTCAAATCTCTTTCCGACCTTATCCGAAGAATAAAAGACAGGAATTTGAACAAGAAATCTTTGGAAGCGCTGATAAAATCCGGCGCGCTAGACGAGCTTGGCGAAAGGGGCGCGATGCTCTCAAACATTGAAAATATTCTCTCCTACAAAAAGGAGATGGATAAGGCTTCGGAAAATCAAAATTCGCTTTTCGCCGGATTTGCCGGTTCGGCAAACGATTCCGACCTGAGATTGGAAAGCGTCGAGCCGGCAAGTCAGGCAAGCAAGCTGATTTGGGAAAAAGAGCTACTCGGGCTTTATATTTCCGGACATCCCCTTGATAAATACAGAAGCATTTTTGAAAAAAGACAGCAGAATATAGTCAAAATAAAAGAAACCGCCAAAGACGGAGAGCCTGTCGTCATAGGCGGAATAATCGAAGAAGTCAAACCAATTACCACGAAGAAAGGTGACGCGATGATGTTTATGCGCCTCGCTGACTTCAATGGAGCGATTGAAGTGGTCATATTTCCGAAAGTTTGCGCCGAGTTTAAAACGCTTCTTGTTGCGGAAAAGTGCGTCGCCGTCTCCGGCAAAATTTCGGAAAGAAACGGAGAAATAAGCGTGCTGGCGGATAAAGTGAAGGAGCTGAAATGACCTTATCTATTGTCTCCGCTTCCAGAAATTTTGTTTCTTTCGAGACGAGATTGCAGTTTTTCAATGTTGCCTTTTGCCACAGCATCCAGAGAAAGCCCTAATTCCACCCCGATCTGACTTATATACCAAAGCACATCGCCCAATTCTTTTTTGATTTCTTCTTTCTTTTGTTCGCTTATAATACCGCCTTCATCGCGAATCACTTTCTTGATTTTTTCCGCTATCTCTCCCGATTCACCGCACAACCCAAGGACAGGATAAATAAAGTTATTGCCAATATTTGGATAACGAGCCATCTTTTTTGATTCTTTTTGATATTCTTCAAATGTCATGTTTATTTAAAATAAATCCGAAATTCTAATATCGAAATTCGAAACAATATCTAAATTCTAAATCATAAATTCAAAACAAAATTTCTTGTTTGGGATTTTGAATTTTGAACATTTGAATTTATTTCGAATTTCGTGCTTCTTATTTCGTATTTCGAATCTATTTTACTATGAGTGGAACAAAAACAAATCCAGGGTATGCGGTTTCTTTTATTTTCCCTCCGGCGAGTTTTTCAATTTTATATAATGTGTTTTTTATCGGAATAACCATAATACCGCGGATTTTAAGCTGTCGCAAAAGTTCTTTCGGCAATTCTTCCGCTTCGGCTGAAACTAGAATTTTATCATAGGGCGCGTATTCGGACAGTCCGAGCTTTTCACCGGCTTGAATAATTTTCGCGTTTGGAAGATTGTATTTTGCCAAATTTTTCCTACCAAATTCTACCAGCTCAGATATGATTTCCACTCCCCAAACTTTGCCACGCGGTTTTACCACTTCAGCGATTAGAGCAGTCGCCCAGCCAGAACCGGAACCGACATCAAGGACATTGTCTCCTTTTTTCAAATCCAAAAGCTCAAGCATAAAAGCCACGGTTGTCGGCTGGGATATTGTCTGTCCGAAACCGATGGGAAGCGGATAATCTTCGTAAATTTCCGCCCTGTAATCTTCCAGCGTAAAATCAGCGCGATCAATCTTACGAAACGCGTCTTCCAATTCTTTTGTTTTCAACAACCCTCTGTCGTCTTTCAAATGTGAAATTAAAATTTCATTGCTTTCATTCATAAGATTAAATTGAAGTGAAATTCAAAATTGATTAACCGAACAATATCGGCTCTTTTTTGACGCCTTTGGCGATTTTTACCAAAGCCTCCCCCGCCGAATTTCGATAAGGACAATAATCGCACCGCTCGCCAACTTTCGGAATTGATTCGCTTGTCAAAGTTTTTTTAGCCTCAACAAGCACACTCTCCACCCAATCTGTTTTTCCGGCATAAGGTATTATGCTCACTTCAAATTCAAGTTTGCTGTCAAAAGCTTCTTTGTCTTTCCGCCCGTTGGCATAGACGAAGTATCCTGTCGACGAAACATTAAATCCATTCTGCTTAAAAAGCCACTGGTAAATTTCCATCTGCCGTTTATAGCCATCCTGCCATTCAGCATTGAGATTAACTTCTTCGTCTTTGCTTGTCGCTTTATAATCAACTATTATCACCTCGCCTTTTTTATTCACCCACAAATCGTCAATCGCGCCGGTAACAATGAAGTTACTCGGCTTATGCAGATACTGAATGCCGACAAAATTATCCCTCCACATTTCCATATCGTGATGCTGAATGGGAACGGCATCTATGCCATACTTGTCCATAAGAGGATGAGTCGTTTTGTGTTTCCTGTGAATATCAAACTCTTTCTTGAGCAGGAAATCCACCGCGCTGTTTAAAGTAAACGGAAATCCGGGCGGTCTTCCCACCCCGAGCCGTCTGTCCAAATAGAAGCATCGCGGACACTCGATAAAAAGATCAATCTTGGAACGACTCAACCTGAATGGCTCCGCCGAATCGGGGCTGAAAATGTTTCTTGTCCTCTTTGAATTGTAATATTGCGACATTAAGTGATTTTATCACACAAATTTTATTTTGATAAATTACGCGACACTTTAGCAAAAACATCCAAAAAAATTAAGAGTTTTTGCGATTGATAGCTTGAATTTTTGCTTTTCTTAATTTGGGGAATATACTTTGAATTACGAAATGCCCCAACTTCACTTTTGGCATTTAACGCAAACA
>CAYIIG010000003.1:0-22126 GCA_964363425.1 uncultured Candidatus Saccharibacteria bacterium
GTGTCGGCGGGAGGGATCGAACCTCCGACCTTGGGCTTATGAGTCCCACGCTCTAACCAACTGAGCTACGCCGACAGTTTAAACTTGTTGCGGAGGCCGGAATTGCACCGACGCCCCAAGGTTATGAGCCTTGTGACCTACTACTGGTCTACTCCGCGATATGTCGTTATTATACAAAAGAAAGCTAAAAAAGCAAAAGAAATCGAGTTTTTGTTGTGAAAAATCTTCGGATTTGATAGCTTTATCTCAATGAAAATATTGGCGATTGAAACATCTTGCGACGAAACAAGCATCGCAATAGTTGAAGCTAAAGACGGATTGAAAAATCCATCTTTTAACATCCTGTCAAATGTGGTGATGTCGCAGGTCAAACTTCATTCTCAGTGGGGCGGAGTTGTGCCGATGATGGCGAAACGAGAGCATCAGAAAAATTTGATACCGATACTTAAAAAAAGTTTAAATAAAGCAAAACTTTTAAATCCGAAACGCGAAACGCGAAATTCGAAACAAACCCTAAACTCTAAATTTCAAATTCTAAATTCAATCCTAAGCAGAGAACCGGAATTGATGGAACAATTCTTGAAATTTATTCCGACAATAGAAACCCCAAAAATTGATGCCGTTGCGGTAACCGTCGGACCAGGACTTGAACCGGCGCTTTGGGTCGGAGTAAATTTCGCCAAGGCGTTGGCACTTGTATGGAAAAAACCAATCGTGGCAGTAAATCATATGGAAGGACACATCACCGCCGTTTTGCTGCAAAACGGCGGAAAATCGAAATCTAAAATCCGAAATCCGAAACAAATTCTAAATTCTAAATTCAAGATTCCAAAAATCCAATTCCCCGCTCTCGCGCTATTGGTCAGCGGAGGGCACACGGAAATCATTCTTATTAAAAAATGGGGTGATTATAAAATTATCGGCGAAACGAGAGATGACGCGGCAGGAGAATGTTTTGATAAAACAGCTAGAATGCTTGAACTTCCCTATCCGGGCGGACCACAAATTGCCAAGCAGGCGGAAAATTTCAAGAAATATCCGCTCACTTTTCGAATGGGCGGATGGGCAAGGCGAGAAATGGAAAAAGAGGCTTTTAATGTAAAATTGCCCCGCCCGATGATTCATTCCAAAGATTTTGATTTTTCTTTTTCCGGACTGAAAACCGCCGTCCTTTATATGATTAAAGATATGAAAGAAAGATATGTCAATGTGGGCGACTTTACCCCGATGATTTGCAATGAAATTCAGCAGGCGATTGTCGATGTTTTAATCGCCAAAACAATCAAAGTCGCCAAAGAATTCGGCGCCAAGTCAATCATCCTCGGCGGTGGTGTCGCGGCAAACAAAGAACTTCGCCTACAAATGAAAAAGTCTGTCAAGGAAAATTTACCCTCAACAACCTTGCATCTGCCTCCTCTCAGACTCACTACCGACAACGCGGCGATGATTGCCGCCGCCGGTTATCTCCGCGCCTCCAAAAAAGATTTTGCCAAATTTGAAAATTTGAAAGCTGACGGAAATTTGAAGTTGTAAAATTAAACATACTCAAACTCGTCAAAAACTTTTTTAAACAAAGAAATCACTCGCTTAGCTTCTCTGTCAGTAATAAGAAAACTCGCGCCTTCGTGAGCGATTAGGTTCCTGATTTTGTGCGCTTCCCACGCGTCATCTATCGTCGTAAAATTGCTCTTGTCAACACCTTTCAACTGCTCCCCGATGCTTTCCCCGCGATACCCGAGCTTGTCCAGCATCTCTCCGAGCGCGATGTCCGCTTCGAGAATTGCCAGTCTCCAGTCGTTTGGATTTTCAGAGTTGATGTGTTTTTCGACAATATCCCATTTTTCATTTCTTAACTTTTCTTCTTCTTTTTTCTCCAACATCTTTTTCGGAGGATTTAACACTTTTCTTTGTTTCGCATAAATTCCATTGATTCGAAAAGTCACATATATTATGAAGATAACCAGCAAAGACGATAAAATAAAAGAGAAAAGAACGGCATCATTTTTATACTTATGGTAAATTTCCAAAATATAATTTGACCAATAAGATGAACCGCGACCTGTTACAAAATCGCGAATAAGCGTAAAAAGGCTGTCTAATATGTCAAACGGATCGTATGAACGGAGAGGTTCAATCATATAAAATATATTAAATCTTGGTCATTTCGCCTAAAAAATCCTTTCCCGCTTTGAAAAGAATGTCTTCTCTGCCAAAATTCGACATCAGCTGAATTCCCAAAGGAAGTTTCGTTTCGCCGATTTTAAACCCTGACGGCAAAGAAATAGCGGGGATTCCGACAAGATTTGCTGGGGTGGTGAACATATCTGACAGATACATCTCAAGAGGATTACCTGATTTTTCGCCGATTTTGAAAGCGGGTGTCGGAGCTGTCGGCGTGGCTATTATATCAACATTTTTAAAAGCTTTCACATAATCATTTTTTATCAAATTTTTGATGAATTTCGCCTTGTTGTAGTATGCGTCATAATATCCGGATGAGAGAACGAAAGCGCCTAAGAGTATTCTTCTTCTCACCTCCTTGCCCAAGCCCGCTTCTCTGGTCAAAAAATAATCATCGGTCAATTTGTCGCCAGAAATATGGAGTCCGAATCTGAGACCGTCGAAACGCGCCATATTTGAAGAAACTTCCGCGGGCATAATCGTATAATAGACAGCGAGAGAATATTTTGCGTTTGGTAATTCTATATTTTTTATTTCATAGCCGGCTGATTTAAACCTTTCTAAAGATTCATTGAAATTTTTAAGCGCCGACTCATCGATTCCATCCGTGTAAATAAAATCTTTTGGGATTCCGATTGTAAGTTTTGAACCCGTAAGACGACTGGCATCAAGGCTTTCGATTGTTGTGGCATCCATCGCATCTCTCCCTTTGATTGCGTTGAACAATATCTCGGTGTCGGAAACGGTTTTGGCAATCGGGCCTATTTGGTCAAGAGATGAACCCATAGCGATAAGTCCGTAGCGGGAAACGGTTCCGTAAGTCGGCTTGAGTCCGACAACTCCGCAAAAACTCGCAGGTTGTCTGATTGATCCGCCTGTATCCGACCCAAGAGAAGCCAATGCTCCACCCTCCGCCACCGCGGCGGCGCTTCCTCCGGAAGAGCCTCCCGGAACGCGTGAAAGGTCGTGAGGATTCTTGGTCGGACCGAACGCGGAATTCTCAGTCGAACCGCCCATAGCGAATTCATCCATATTTGTCCTGCCTAGAAACACCACTCCGGCATCTTTCAATTTTTTCACCACAGTCGAATCGTAAGGCGCGACATAGTCGGCGAGCATTTTGGATCCAGCGGAAGATTTCCTGCCTTTAATCAATATGTTATCTTTGACAGCGAGAGGTATACCCGTCAACAGCCCGCCTGTTTTCTCCGATATTTTTTTGTCCGCTTCTTCGGCTTGCTTCACGACATCAGGGAAAATTTCGAGATAAGCTTTTATTTCAGAATCGGTATTTTTTATCGCATCCAAATAGCTTTGAGCTAATTCAACTGCGCTGAAGTCGCCTTTTTTCAGATGATTGTGGGTTTTGCTTATTGTGAGATTTTTTAGGTCGATCATTTTTAAGAAGGTTATAAGTATTAGGTTTTAAGTAATGCTAAAATTGAATAATTTTAGAGGATTTTTTTAACTTTAACATAACCGTTTTCTTTTTCCGGAACGCATCCAAGCAAATCTTCGGTAAATTGTCCGGAAATATGAGGATGAGCGTCTTCCCTGAAGATATTTTTAAGTCCGTTTTCGCTCTGAGTCATTGTCATATCCGCTTTTCCCGCAACATCTTTTATCTGATCAACGAAGCCCAAAATAGAACCTATATCCTTGAGAAAAACCTCTTTTTCCTCATCGGATACTCTGATTCTTGATAACTCCGCCAATTTTTCTATGTTTTTTAATTCAATCATAAATATTTTTATAATGTTCCTCAATAATACCTTGAAAAAGCCAAGAAATAAAGATTGCTAACACATTTTGGCGGTTTCACCGCCAAAATCGCCAAAAGATTGATGCATTTATTCAAGTGTAAATTTGCTTATTTCCTCATCTTCTTTCCTTCTGATAATTTCTTTCAATTCTTTCTCGGCAAAATTTTTATATTCACTGTTTTTCTTAAACTGACTTAGAATTATATCCTTGTGACATAGGTCATAAGAACTTTGATTATTTTCTATCACATACTCGTTCCAGCTCGATCGCACTAATTTGGCGGTTTCACCGCCAAATTTATGAGCGCGATTATTCAAATTAACATAAACGCTCAAATTCAAAAGATATTGATTATCATCTATATGAACTGACTTAAATACTCCTTGAAATAAGCTCCCGCTTCTTTTGTATTTATTATTAAAATACCAGGTATAACCTCCTCCGAGTCGCTTCATAAACTCACTGATTCCCCCTTCAGTAACCTGTTCTAAAATAAAATGAAAATGATTTGGGTTTAAGCAGTAAGCTACTATATTCACCAATTTGGCGGTTTCACCGCCAAATTGATTAAGTTTATTTTTAATCAACATTCTCTCAAAAATGCTACCGATAGGTTTTTTAGAATTGAATAGTAAAACGCTTTTCATAAATCTATCCGAGTCGTTCTCGTCCATAACAATATCACGCTTGTCTACCCCTCTGTTATAAACATGGTAAAACTCATTATTAACAAAAGTAGTTTTTCTTGTAACCATATTTAAACATTTTTAAAAATTCATTTTCAGTTAACACTCTCACATTCATTTCTTTCGCTTTATCTCGTTTTGATCCGACACCTTCGCCTGCAACGACATAATCAGTGTTAGAAGAAACCGATGAAGAAACTTTTCCACCAGCCTTTCTAATTTTTTCTTTCGCTTCATCGCGCGTAAGCGACTTAAGACCTCCTGTGAGAACGAAGATTTTGCCTGCTAACGCGGAGTTTACCGAAAACGCTATGTCGCTATTCTTTATGTTTATATACTTAAGAATATTTTTCAAAATGCGACGATTATCTTTATCGTCAAACCAATCACAAATCGACTTCGCCACGATGGGACCGACGCCGTCTATCCGCTCCAGCTCTTCAAATGTCGCATTCTGAATTTTCACTATGTCTTTGAAGTAATTAGCGACATCATTTGCCGTTTCTTCCCCGACTTGAGGAATGGAAAGGGAGATAAGCAGGCGGGACAAAGAGACTGTTTTTGATTTATCAATCGCCGAAATCAAGTTATCAGCCGACTTTTCGGCGAATCTTGGAAGGTTCAACAAGTCGCCCTTTTTCAAAGTAAAAATATCCTCATAAGAAGAAAAGAGTCCGCTCTCCATCAGCTGGTCTATGATTTTCGGTCCAAGATCTTCAATATCAAAAGCTTTTTTTGATGCGAAATAATGAAATTTTCTGCTCTGTTGAGCGAAAGAATTTTTGTTGACGCACCGATAAGCGACTTGCCCCGGCACTCTTTCGATTTTGCCATCGCCTCCGCAAGCCGGCACTTTTTCAGGAAAAACAAAAGATTTTTCTTTGCCCGTTCTCATCTCTTTAATTACGGAAACAATGTCTGGGATAACATCTCCGGCTTTCTGCAAAATTACCGTATCACCCACCCTCACATCAAGCCGTTTGATTTCATCTTCGTTGTGAAGCGTCGCTCTGGACACGGTCGAACCGGCGACCGACACAGGGCGAAGATGAGCGACCGGAGTGATGACGCCTGTCCTGCCGACTTGCAAAACAATATCTTCCACGACTGTAGTCACTTGTTCCGCCGGAAACTTGAAAGCGATTGCAAACCTCGGCGATTTTCCTGTATAACCTAAAGCTTCTTGAGAAACTCGACTATTGACCTTGATGACGGCGCCATCAATCAGATAATTTTCTTTCGGAGCGCGCTTCTGCCATTCTTTCCAATATTTTATAATTTCGTCTACTGTCCTGCACAATCTGAAATTTTTATTTACTTTAAATCCGAGCTTTTGAATAAACTGCAATTCATCAATCTGAGTTTCTGGAATTTTACCGTTCATATAAGCAATGTCATAGATAAACGAATCGAGCCTTCTTTCCTTGGCGATTTTTGAATCAAGCTGGCGAATCGTTCCGGCGGCGACATTTCTCGGATTGGCGAAAAGCGGTTCTCCTTTTTTATCCCGTTCCTTGTTGATTTCGGCGAAATTTTTCTTACTCATCCAGACTTCGCCCTCAAGGATAATATCCAGAGGATCCTCAAGTCTGAGAGGGACCGATTCTATCGTTCTGATATTATGCGTCACATCTTCCCCGACTTTACCATCGCCTCTTGTGACAGCTCGAACAAACAAACCTTTCTCGTAATGAAAAACAACCTTCAGCCCGTCAATCTTCAATTCACAAACATAAGCCAAGCCCTTACCGACATCCGATGTCGGTAAGGGCTTGGCGAGGAATCTCTTGACTCGCTCGTCAAAGTCGCGGATGTCTTCTTCCGTGAAAGCATCGCCGAGAGACCATTGCGGGATTTTGTGGACGACCTTTTCAAATTCTTTCAGCGGTTCTCCGGCAACCCTCTGCGAAGGCGAATCTGAAGTGATGAGTTCAGGATACTCTTTCTCGATTTTTACCAATTCATCTTTGAGCGAATCCAGCGCCTCGGGGCTTATTTCTTCCTTATCCAAGATATGATAAAGATAACGATGATGGTCTATCGTTTTTTTTAATTTATTTAATCTTTCTACCGTTTCCCGCGGGGGATTTTTTAACATATATTTTTGACACGACTTGGATGTTTCGTTTCCAAGTTTTCGAAAACTTGGAAACGAAACATCCAAGTCGCAGAGAATGACATCTGCGGCTGAAAATTTTTTATAATTCTCTGACCATAGTTGATTGCAACCCTCTCTGAACCCTCCTCCCTCCAACGCAGATATTATTTCCTTGAGATTCGATTGTTGTGGTTTCTATGGTTTTTCCTGACACTGCCTCTGTTTCTGTTTTCTTTTTTACCGTAACATTAACGCAGGGGGTATTGTTACCTGCCTCATCTATATTAAAACTAAACTTAGTAGTAGCGGATGAATCATATGACTCGCTAACATTTCCACTGTTATTAATTTTGCTATCGTTACACTCAGCACCTACATAAGCAGCTCCGTCTTTATCATCCTTATTAGAAGCAAAAGCGCCTCTTGTTCCATCCCCCTTTAAATCCCAATAAAGCGCGCATTCCATTCCGCTGTTCGCGGCGTAGAATGCTATTTGAGATTCTCGTCCGGCAGTAGAGAGCGTAATCTCTTTTAATGTGAGATTGAAAATTGAAAGCCCGATAGTGACGAGCAAGCTGGAAACAAGGACGGAAAAGAGCATCACGAACCCATTTTTAGATTTTAGATGATGAGTTTTAAGTGATAGATTTTTAGTCGAATATCCACCTCTGTCATTCCCGCGCAGGTCGTCCACAGATGTCGCCCCTGCTCTCGGCGACCGGGAATCTAGTTTTTCACTGCTTGAATCTGGATTCCCTTTTCCAAGGGAATGACAGAGCAGAGATGTTCGCGGTTTAAAATTTATCAGCATTTTCATAGTCTTTATTATTGTCATAAATTTATCTCCAATTAAATATGCGCGTGTTGACAATGAGACTTCTCGACTTGCCTTTATCTTCCCACGACATAGTAACGGTGATTAAAGCTTCCTTGCCCTTGGGGGAAATTTCCGCGACTTTGACGGATCTCGTGAATTGAGAATTGCCATGCTCTGTTGCTAATTGCTTATAAACTGATCCATCATAATCAAGCTTATAACATGATCCTACTGCTGTGCATTTCTTAATGCCAAAACTAATTGAAGTATCCACTGTGCAAGAATTCCCGCAATTATTACCATCTTCTATCCCGTTAAGCCAATCTGCGCCACTCGCCACATTCTGATCACTCAAGTTTCTCAAATATTCTATCGCATCTTGGGCGAGATAAGAGGCGATGACTTGGTCTTTGGCGTAAATTGCCGACGACAAACCTTTTTGAGCGATGGTGAGAGGGCTGGCGACGGCTATCATCAAAATGGAGATGGCGACGAGAGTTTCGATGAGAGTGAAGCCGTGGGAAGGTTGTAGGCCGTTTAGGCTCTGAGAGCCTTTAGGCTTGAATGAGTGGTAGGTTGCAGGTTGTAGGTTTTTAAGAAAAAGAGCAAAAAGATAAGGGACAAAAGATAATAGCTTGTAGCTTTTTAGTTTTTTAGGCAAATACCCTCCCCTGTCATCCTCGCGAATGCGGGGATCCAAATTGCTACTGAATACACCAGATTCCTTGTCGCCGAGAGCAGGGGCGACATCTGTGGACGACCTGCGCGGGAATGACAGAATAAAAAGTCTCGCAATCAGTAAGAAATTATTTTTTATTATTTTTATAAATTTCATAAAATTAAAATGATCTTTGCGACACTGTTGTCTGCAAATTAAATTTTGTTTTTAATTTTGTCTTAGTACCGGCTTCCCCGCTTATGGTGATAAGAACTCTCGCTGGATTGGTTCCGACAATATAAAATTTCAAACCATTTACACTATCAATCTTAACTCCTTTTGCGGTCATTTGAGTAAAATCTGTTGCCGAGCAAACACCAC
Source organism: uncultured Candidatus Saccharibacteria bacterium (assembly GCA_964363425.1). Classification (GTDB taxonomy): domain Bacteria; phylum Patescibacteriota; class Minisyncoccia; order Phycocordibacterales; family GWA1-40-21; genus GWA1-40-21. Next base: position 8,586 of record CAYIIG010000003.1, read on the forward strand.
CCGTATTGACACATCTCTTTATTGATTCGCTGTCTAATTTGTATGTAACATAATCATCAATTGAGCTATTCTTGTTTATATCTCTACTAGATAAAAATTTAATATTATCAACTCCCTCTGAACAGGCGCCTACACAACTATAATTACTCCCCACTCTTATCTCTTTCGCCATACTTTCAATGGCGAAATTAAGATTATTTATTGCCGACTTCAAAGCTTGAGCTTTATTGTTGGCGTCAATGACACTCATAAGCGAGCCGGCGGCGACGGTCATCACCACCATAAAGACAGAGATGGAGACGAGCATTTCGACGAGGGTAAAACCGCGGGAAGGTTGTAGTCTGCCCGCCGATGAGGCGGGGTGGTAGGTGGTAGGGGGTAGGGGGGAACCGAAAGGTGGTAGGCCGTTTAGGCTCTGAAAGCCTTTGAGCTTGAATGAGTGGTAGGTTGTAGGTTGTAGGTTTTTCATTTTTTTATCTTTCTACTGATATTTGACCGGCTAAATTTACAACAATGTAACGATAATTAACATCGTCAGCGGAAGATACTTTGATTTTCGCTTCGTTTTTGTTGCCAGAGCCACATTTTATTATAGCATCAGGATTTGGGCGAATGAAAGTTATATCCAAAGGGGAATACGCTGAACCATCGCAAGAAATACCGCTTATCTTATTTCCTCTTTTGATGATGTATTTGTCTACACATTCATTTGTCCCATCATTACAATTATCAAATGAGAAAGTGTCGTATTGACCGTTTTTGTTTAAATCAGCAAACAAAATAAATTCCGCAGGTTTACTTGTGTCGAAATGAACGCCGTAAGCTTTATCAAAAGAATCGCTAGATACCTCCTCCCTCACATTCACCCCGAAAGATTGAGCTTGGCGAATAGTAAGAGCGACATCATAAGCCAAGTTGGTGAGAAGTATGCTTCCGTTGAATTGCGAACTGCTGAAAAGAACGATAGTGGTGAGAGCGACGAACAAGCTGAGAGTGACAAGAAGCTCGACGAGGGTGAAGCCACGAGAAGGTTGTAGCCTGCCCGCCGATGAGGCGGGGTTGTAGCTTTGTAGCTTTTTAGGTGAGAAGTTTTTAGACGGAAGATTGTTTTTTTTGAGGCTAAATTTCATTTAGTTTGTGTTTTATATAGAAAGAAAATTACCGAGACTCATCACATCAAAACCGAAAAAGAAAATGATAAGAAGTCCGAGAATGAGAAACGGCGCGAAAGGTATTTCGCTTTTAATTGTAAGTCTTTTGCCGATTAAATTCAACTTTTGCAGAAGGAGAAGAAAAACACTGACAATCGCTCCGATCCAGAATCCCAATATCACCGCCGATACACCTGAAACCAAACCGAGAAACCACCCTATTCCGAGCGCGAGTTTAGCATCGCCGAGCCCCATCCATCGCCCGCGCGACAAAAGCCACATCAGAAAAAAAGGCAGAGCCAAAATCGGTCCCGCAAGCAAGTCAAAAATATATGGCGTTTGAAATATCTTCGCCTTACCGACATCCGATGTCGGTAAGGCGAAGATAAACCAAATTAAAGAAATAAAAGCGAAAGAATAAGATAATAAATCCGGTATTATTTTGTGCCTTAAATCATAAACTGTAATCACAATAAGAATGCTAAAAATAACGAAGTAATAAAAAATTTCCAAGGGGAGCCCTTGGAAAGAAAAATCATTAGTTTTTAGATATGTAAAGAGGAACAAAAAACCGGTGAAAAATTCTACCAAAGGATATTGCCATGATATTTTGCTTTTGCAACTTCCGCATTTACCTTTGAGAGCGACGAAGCTCAGTATCGGAAACATTTCATACCAAGATAATGCTTTCGCGCAGGAAAAACAGACGGACTTTCCAGCGATTGCCGACTCGCCTGTATTATATCTTAAGATAACAACATTAAGAAAACTGCCGATAATTGTTCCGAAAATAAAAATTGAAAAGTAGATGAGAATATCCATAATTAGCATTATATCATAAAATAAATCTTAGACGCGAAATGTTTTCCTAACAAATGACAACAAAATAACCTTATCTGCGAGTATTTGATACCCGCAGATTGTTGTGAATATAAGATATTCAGAAAAGTTTGTGTTTAAAATTTGGGAACGACATCGTACATTAAACCAGTATCGACACCATCAAAACCACTTACTGTAAGAGAATTTTTGTCAGCATCGCCGTCTAGAACATTATTAGTCAATTCAAGCGTAGCCCCAAGATGATAATAATGGCAGAGGACAGTAGTATTATTGCAAGTAGCATTAAGTTTAGAATTAGTGGTAACGACATATTTATATTCATCATTCAAAGTGTCTTTTGTTGGCACTGATTTGTCGTAATCTAAAAGAGTGTTCAAACTATCAGGATATTTTTTGTTTTCTGTGTCATCATAATATCTCTCCAACGCCAGTTGAATGACGCCGATGTCGGCTATTCTTTTAGTGTCTCTACCTTTCGCCTTCGAATCGCTGACGGAGCCGAACACTATCATATAAAGAATTCCAATCACGGAAATGACTACGAGCATTTCGACCAAAGTAAAACCACGGATATGTTGCAGGTTTCGAAAAGACAAAAGCTTTTTTTGCAAATTTTTAAAAATCATACTAAAAGTATACAACATCGACCAACAAAAAAGAAATTTAAGTAAAGAAGAAATGTCCAAAACAAAAGTCTTTAGTCGGAAAACGGGAATGACAGAGAAAGTAAAAACGACTTCATTCCGTGAACCTTATTCCTGCTTTTTAATTTCATCTTTTATTTTCTCTTCAGTTTCCGCTTTATGATCGCGATAATAATCCTCAACCAGTGTTGCTCTCTTGTGCGCCTCGGAATACTTAAGCCCTTCGGACATCAGCCGTCTTTCGGATAATTCATGCAAAACAATAAATTTGATCTCTTCCGGATGAAGAACCTCATCTATCCAGATCTCGTCTTTCGGAATAAAATCATAAACCTTGTCGTGTCCCCCTTCAGCGTAATCAATGAAATAAAAGTCTCTGACCGACTTCCCGTCCACAAGCCATATTTTAATCTTGCCATCATACTCGCCCAAAATTTTCTTTTTAATTTTTAACGATAAATCGCTTCTGTTTTTAATCAATTCGTCCGCCGAATGCCGTTTTCTAAGCTCACTCTTTCTTTCTTTTTTTTCCAAAAGCGCGCTTTTTTCAGAGGCTTCTTTTTCGCTTTTTCCCGCTTTTATCAAATCTTGCTCCGCCAACATCCTGTCCGTGAAAAACCTCCATTCGCTGTGATTAGTTTGCTCGTCAATCCAAAATTCATTTTTTGGAATAAAGCTATGATTAAAATGATAATCATATTCCACAAAATTTTCATTTATGACCTTTCTCACATAACTTCCGTCCACCAGCCAAACTTCATAATCGCCAGCTTTACCTATCTTCTTCAGGTATATTTTTTTATCTTTATTGAGTGTCATCGTGAATTAATCATTTAAAATCAAAACTGCTTCCCACGCGCCATCTTCCGTCAATTTCACCTCGGTCTCATCTCGAGACAAGCTGTTTATATTTCTGTGAAATGACTCGACAGAAACTCCGAAAATCTTAGCTCTTAGGCTCGTCGGCTGAATTCTGTAAAAAAGGATATGGGTGTAAAATTCTTTGTTCGCGGTTGCGAGAAACGAAACTTCATTGAGAAAATCTGCCAAAAGCGCCGAGGTGTCAATAGACTCCAGAGAGACTTCCCTCTCCGCTTTTTCCGGACCAAACTTCTGTGTCGGCTTCATCATATACAGCATTCCCAAAAACGCGTCGGTAAAAAGCTGTTCCTGATTCCTTCCGCGAACCGCTATTCTCGTATCAGTAATTCGTTCGTTGATTTTGTAGGGCATAAGGTCATTATATTCCAAAAAAACTCATTTAAACAGCTCAAAAAATTTTATCGGGTCGATGGAATTATTATTTATTCTGACACTGAGATGAAGATGCGGACTTAAAACATAACCTGTCTGACCGCTCAGACCGATTGCTTGCCCGAGTTTTACCAACTCGCCTTCGTTAACTTTGATTTTTGAAAGGTGCAAATAGAATGTCATAAGGCCAAGCCCATGATCAATCACGACAACTTTTCCGTAATTGCGGTATGATTTGGCGACGCGGACAATTCCTCTGTTGATCGCCATAACAGGCGTTCCTTCTTTGGCGCGAAAATCAACGCCTTTGTGAGCAATGGAATATTCGCCGGTCTTTCGCGAATAACCGTAAACATCCGTTACAACAATCTGAGAAAGAGGATATGCGAATTTTTCCATCCAAAAAGCTTTTTTACCAGTCCGCAGATTGGCAAGGCTTTTGTTTTCCTCCGCAAGAGTGGCAACCAGCTTGTTTTGACTTTCTTTGGTATTACCTCCGAGCTTCTCCGGTATGCCGAGAGGCGTTTCAACCTTCTCGCGCGCTCCGACATTGACGACTTTTTTGATTGATTGCCCGTCGGAAAACTGAACAACCAAATCATAATTTCCCGCTTTTTTCTTCAAATCAACGCCTACAAGCGCGGTCGGTTTGTTTTGATATGAAAATACTCCAACAGTTTCGCCGTCAAAAGTTATTTTCTTCACCGCTGAAATATCCTTTATTTCCTCAATTACCGCAAGGAATGGTCCTCCTTGAATAATTTGTTCCGGAATGATTTTTAAACTTTTCTCTGTCGCGCCGGCAAGAGAAACGCAAAAGGAAAGAGAGGTGAACACTAATAACGCAAACAACAAAAGTGTTAATAAATAAATTCTCATCGCGACACTATACCACTTTGGATTACGAAATGTCTTTTTCGCAATTTCAGCCAAAACCGACATCCGATGTCGGTTTTGGCTTTGCTGATCATTTATTATCCCTATCCACGCTCAAGATTTTGCTCGGCGAATGGTGTCCGCTGATTATTCTAATGTCGCCCGCGGAAACAAAATGTCGCCTGACAAGCTCGACCACTTTCTTGTTCGCTATATTTCTTTCTGCCTTCTCTTTCACTTTCGCCTCAAAACAAACATCGGAAATCTTCTTAAATTCCTCTTTTTTTGATCCAGCAAACACTTTGACTTTTATATACATATTAAACTTTACTCAAATTCACAGACTTGGCACATCAGGCGCGATGGGCTGAGCTTTCCAAATTTTTTTATGCAGAGTGCTCCATATCTCGGACAATTCGCGGTTTTTCAAAAGCTTGAGAACCAGAACCAGTACAACTAGTCCGATAAGTCCCGCTATCAAACCTTGCAAAAATATGCCCCATAATTTATTTATATTAAACACCTTATCCAAGATATTTAAACAAAGATAAGAAATAAATCCCATAATGATCGATGCTCCAAAGCTCTGGAATAAAGTAAGTTTGATCGCCTTGATGTAGTTGGGAAAATCCTTGTGAAGATTTATTAGGAGGATAACGCAGTTTAGAATTACGGCGAACGAGTACCCGAGCGGGAGCATAAGCGCGACTGTCCCCGATATGTTGTCCACTCTGAGCAACGATTCGATAAAATACTGAAACAGTGGGAAATAATTGAAAATTTTTATTAAAAAATATGAAAATAAAATTATCATCGCGCCGGAAAACAAGCCGGCGTAAAGAGGTTTTTTCGTATTACCCATCGCGTAATAACCTCTTGTGAGCAACAGCAACATACTTTGTGCGATTATTGAAATAGTGAATAGCGCCAATGATGCCGCTGTAAGCCGTGTATCTTCCCAGCTGAATTTTCCCGCTCCGAGAATAGTCCTGACTATTTGAGCCCGCAAAATTATAAAGAGAACGCTTGCAGGAATCGACCAAAAAATGATGTGTCTTGACGATATTATTATTTGCTCCAAAAATTTGTCTTTCTGACCGGAAGAAAACAAGCGAGATAAAGTGGGAAACGCCGCAATGGAATAACTTACGCCGATTATCGACAGAGGAACCGTTTGCAAATTCATCGAAAAATTAAATACAGAAACTGAACCCTCGCTCATTCTGGAAGCGAAAGACACGAGAAATATCAGGGCTATCTGGCTTATACCAAGAGTGATAGTCCGCGGAATTGACAAAAACACAACCTTTCCTATGTTCGCGAAATCAATTTTGAATGAAAACCGAGGAATCAAACCTTGTTTCAGCACAAACGGTATTTGAATGGAAAAATGAAATATCGCCCCCAGAACCACTCCAAAAACAAGCCCTTTCAATCCGAATATCGGGTAGAAAAAAACAATACCGATGATAATTCCAAAATTATACAACAGAGGACTTATGGCGTATATCAGAAATCTTCGATAGACCTGAGTGATGCTTGCGAGAAAATTTGAAATACCCAAAAGTATTGGCGATAGGAGCAAAATGCGCGCCATCGGAATAAAGTCCGGATTTGAGCTTGCTTTTGCCAGTTTTGGAAAAATGGCCGTGGCAAGATAAGGCATCAAGAAATAGGCGATAATACTGATTCCGATTATAAGAATGAAAAAAAAGGAAAAAATGTTATCTATGAATTTCTTACCGTCATCTTTGCCAGTCTCCAATTTTTCGATCAAAAATGGAACAATAACGGAAATGGAAACAGTGGAAGCTACCGTGATAAAGATGAAGTCAGGAAGCTCAAAAGCGGCGTAATAAAGGTCGAGGGAACTTCCGGCACCGAATGAGTACGCCAACAATCTGTCTCTTGCTAAAGCGATTATTTGAGACAATAATGCGAAAAAAGCCAGTAAATACGCCGCCTCATGGAGCCCTTTTATCTCCTTATGGAATATTTTAAATACTCTTTTTACCATCTTTTTTCTTTTTTTTGATCACCTGAAAAGTTATTTTTTCTTTACTCTGGTATTTCTTACTGTGTCAGTTTTGTTTTCGCTGATTGGTAATTTCCCTCTTTTTTCAGGTTTACTGTCGATAGGTGGAACGGCATCTGAAAAAGGAGCCCTTCCCTCTTTGAGGTTCTTCAGAATAAGCGCCACTTCTTTATTGTCAGGATTGAGCGATTGGACTATTTCAAATTGATTTATCGCGTCAGCTGTTCTGTTTAAATTATAATAACTCAGACCCAAGAAGTATCGCGCGTTTGAATACGAATCATTTAAAGAAATCGCTTTTTCAAAAGCCTCTATCGCCACCTTATAATCTTTTTCTTTTTCGCTGTATTTCAAAATTCCCAACTGGAAATAAACAGCGGGGTTATTTGGCATCAGTGACGAAGCGGTTTCCACGAGCTTGATGGCGTTTTTTATATTACCCTCTGACACCTCGATTTGCGCCAAAAGGAATGCCGCATCCGTGTAGTCGCTCTTCATCCGAAAAGCGTCTTCGAGATAATCTTTCGCCTTTGCGTTGTTTTTATTTAAAACTTCAAGCCTTGCGAGCATTAAGTTAATCTCAGGATTCTTAGGGTTGAATTTTAACGCATCCGTGTAATTTTTCAGAGCCAAACCGTAAGCTGTCTTGTCCTCCCCTCCGCCCAGAAGCATCACTGATTCGTATATTCGCCCCAACGAAATGTAATTTTGATAATTTGTATTGTCATAACTCAAAGCGGATTTGGCATTATTTAACGCGCCCTGAAATAAATTTCCCAAATCTTTATTTAACGCTTCGGGTGAAAGATTCTTTTGCGAAACGAGCACTCCTAAGCGCGCCATATAAATGTCAGACAACAGCAGATATTGAGAATCCGTTTTTGAAAAAGATAAACTTTTCATCGCGTATTTTTCTCCGCTTGTTAAATCCCCTTTCACATTTACCGAATCCATGGCTTTGAAAAAATATATCGTCGAAAAAAATTTTTGATAATAAACATAACCTCCGCCGATCGAAAAAAGAATTATAAGTATGATTATAGACACGGATATTAAACTGCGACGCGGATTACCCGCATAAGAGAAGGTCTTAACTGATAACAAATTTTCACTCACAAGAATAGCAATAAAAATACCCGAAAAGAAAAACGCCATAAAAAATAAAATGGCGCCCGTCACATAAACCGTGTTAATAATCCACAGATACAAACCAGCAAAGAATGAAGACGCGACCAAATAACGCGAGAACTCATTTTCGTTTTTGAAAAAAACATATTTAAACCCGAGATAAACAAACAAAGACAGAAAAATAATCCAAGAAATAAGTCCCGCCAAACCCGTTGTCACGATAAAAGTCGGAATGCTCCCAACCCCATAATTAAAACTAGCATTCCAGAAAGGCGTGCTGTTGATGTTGTCATCCTTGTATAAAAACCAATCTTTATCAAATCGATTCGGCCCAGAGCCAAAAACTGGATTCTCTTTTAAAGCAAATTTAAATATTTCGAAAGTCCCCTGAAAAGACGGGCGAATTTCGATATGCGAAATTTTAAAATAATTCGCAATTGATTCGCCAACAAGATATTTGTTTCTCAATCCATCAGTCTTTATTTCTTTACCCCTCACTCCGTCAGTGATAAAAAACGCGGATATCAAAAAAATAACAAGGGCAAGATATGGTATTTTTTTAAAAAACGAATTATTACCTGAAGGTGATGACTTCTCCGATTCGGATGCTCTGAATGATACTCTGTATATGATGAATAAAAGGGCGAAAATGGCAACAATGAACCAAACAATGTCGAAATTCACGACGGAAAGGAAAAAAAACGATATACCTAAGGTAAAATAAAGAAGAATTTTCATCGCCCCGCCCAGTGTTTTTAATTCGAGGGTTGCGACTAAAAGCAACGCAATAAGTCCAAAATAAACTCCAAGCTCGTTCCATTTACCTATCATATTAGAAGCCACATCAGTAAAATAACCCAAAGATAAAAAGTCTGAACCTAAAAACAGTCTGGATGCTTGAAAAACAGCGACTATAAAAAAGGAAACGAACATAGCCATATAAAAATAAAAAATTCTTTTTTTGGTTTTGATAACGGAGGCAACAAGAAACATCAAAATAAATCCGGCGAGAACGGATCCGAAAGTCCCAATCTCAAAATTTCCGCCAAAAAACGAAACTAATTTATTATCGGAAAATAGCGAAGACAGAAAATACGCGGTAATTGAAAAAAGAACGCTTGGGAAAATATAAGATTGAATTAAGTCGAATTTTCCGTCCTTGAGTCTCGCAAGGCACCAAAAAATTAAAGAAATGAGTACTGCTGAAACAATCATCAAGCTTTTAACAGAATTTAAATTCGTGAATTTGAATGGTATGAAAAAGAAAGGTGATAAAAAACTTGAAATCAGTAAAGACAAAAAAGATATTTTTTCAAATAAGTTAGTTTTTTTGGAATGACTACTTTCTTGAGCAGATAAAATATCAACATCACTGATTCCTGTTTTTATTTCTTGCATATATATTGTATTTATTTTTTAATAAATTTAATTTTATTATACCGAAGCCTTATGTGGTTATCAATAGCCCGTCGAGTATCTGTTCACACCCTATAAATCATTGGTGTTTTCTCTGTCATCCCCCGTGTGAAGCCACGAGGGCAAGCTCCCGCGAACGCGGGGATCCAGTTTCAATCACCGATGGTCTGGATTCCCGGTCGCCGAGAGCAGGGGCACGCCTGATTGAGCACAATCACCTACTAGGTGTGGACGGTTTTCACGGGAATGACAGAGGGAGGTGTGAGTAAGCACCCCATCGAAGGCTTAAAATTTCGGCTCTAAAATTTGAAGATTTTAACTAAATGCGATATGTCATATATTGCCTAAGACTTTCTAGGAAAAATCGAATCGGGTTTGCATATCTTATTTTGGCTGAAAATTTTTGATATTATGGCGGAAGTTTTTGGCAAAAAAGGCTCTAAATCGAAAGCTATGCTCAACATTCTTCCGACATATGAATGCAGTTTTGTTTTCAACTCATTTGATTCCATTTGCCACGGCTTATCCTCTCCGATATCGCGGTCAAAATCGGCGATAATTTTCCACACGCTTCTTATTGCCTCATCCGGTCTGTATTGTTCCATCCACTTGACAATTTCCGGTGAAAAACTTTCGACGAGACGGACTTCGTTGTCAAAATCCGCCGTTTCGCACAATTTCGCGATGCGCGCCGTCAAGTTGCCGATACCGTTCGCGAGATCGGAATTGTATTTTTCCTTGAATTTTTCCAAAGAAATATCCCCGTCATTACCAAAAGAAAAAGACGATATGAGCAAATACCTTGTCGCGTCAGAGCCGTATTCTTTTATTAAAATCGCTGGGTCGATAACATTCCCCAAAGTCTTTGACATTTTTTGTCCGCCAACCGTGAAAAAACCATGAGCAAATACGACTTTGGGAAGCTCCGTATTATCCGCCAAAAGCAAACTTTCCCAAACCAAAGAATGGAACCAGAGAATGTCTTTTGCCATCAAGTGCAAGGACGGTGGCCAGAATTTTCCCCTGCCCTGATAAATCTTTGTCGCAGAATAATAGTTAAGAAGAGCATCAATCCACACATAGACAGTTTGAGATTCATCCCACGGCAACGGGATACCCCAAGAGACACCCGCTCGCGAAATGGAAATATCATTGATGCCATTATCTATTTTGCTTGAAATTTCTCTCTCTCTTTCTTTCGGCAAAATTTTAAAACTTTGTTTTTCAATCTCGTTTTGAACCAACTTAGAAAAATGTTTCAATTTGAAAAAATAATTCTCTTCTTCCTGTTCGATCAAGGCGGTATTGGGGTGATATATGCAGGCGTCATCGACTATTTCATCAAACGGAAGAAATTTTTCGCATCCGATGCAATACAATCCCTTATATTTTGCCTTGTAAATATAACCGCTGTTATAAAGTCGTTGAAGATAATCTTGAACAACTTCTTTGTGCCGAGGGTCAGTCGTTCTAAAAAACTCATCGTAGCTTATGTCGAGCGTCTTCCATAGATTTTTATACTCTTCGGAAATAATATCGGCAAACTCCTGGGGGGAAAGATTGCGAGATTCGGCGGATTTCGCCACTTTGGCTCCGTGCTCGTCCGCGCCGGTAAGGAAAAAAACATTTTCCTTACCTTTTATTCTTCGGTGATACCGCGCAAAAACATCCGCCATAACCGTAGTGTAAGCGTGACCGATATGCGGTTTGTCATTTACATAATAGATTGGAGTCGTAACGAAAAAATGACCTGATTTTTTGTCCATATTAAAAACAAGACTAGCATTTTTTTTCCTTCCTTACAAACACCATCTTCAGCTTCCATCTCTTGATCTTCTTCCTTTGTTGAATCCTATTCTAAACGCAAACGGAATAAAAAGCGCGAGAGATATCAGAACTATCATCAATTTTCCATTCGTGAGAATAGGAAGAGAAGCGAGAAGATATTTGTCTTTAAGAGGTATTCCTATGTTTTTCGCCTCGCTGGACATACTTGACGCCAGATTTTTTGCCAGTGTATCAACGCCAAGATTTTGAATTCTCGGATCGATAAGACCCATATCTGCAAGCAGTCGTCTCATCAAATCGCTTTTTTTTGCAAGCTCATTCAATTTATTTTTGACATCTTCAGGTGTCATCTTTCCGAATCCTAAGTCCAACAAATACGCTTTAAATCGAGCGATGTAATTTTTCTGCGCCTCAGTTAAAGGAAAATCTTTCTTGCAATATATTTCATTCACCTTTTTTTTTGTGGTATAAAAAACCCATCCTGTCGAATCTTTGAATCCCCAAGGGTCAAGAACATCTATATTGTATTTCTTTTGAAAAATAGAAACCGCTCTGAAAGTCGCATCGTCAAATACCGCAGTAATCGGTATTTTGATGTTTTCATAATTTAACAAAAATACTTGGAGTTTCAAAACTTCTATCGGGTTATTTTTGTCGCCTTTTTTCAAGTAATCCAGCAAGTATTCGCATTTTTCCGGCACCAATTCAGCGACAGGCACAGATGAGCTTGATGAGCTGATGGAGCGTCTGATGTATCCTCCGCCGAAACTGCCACCACCACCTCCGCTGATTGACGGCGGTTGAGATGAGGAAGAGTCACTGGAGGAGCTTGACGATGAAATTGATGAGGAAGATGAACTAGATGACGATGATGAGGACGAAATACTGGAAGAGCTTGACGATGAACTTGATGAGGACGAACTACTTGATGAACCGCTGTCTATTTTTACCTTATAATGCGAGATAGCGCATTCATTTTGATTTGAACAATTAAAACTGACCCAGCCTATGATATCCGAACCCCATGCCCAGCCTGAAAATTCATTACTGTTCAAATCCACCGATACGGAGTAAGGACTTTTTTGAGCATTGCTTGCCACGCCCGACATATTTATCCAGCCATCCCAGCCTCCGAGCGTTTGCCCTTCCGACTTTATCGGTCTATATGCTCTCGCCCAACCGCTGACAATTCGAATAGAACTCGTTGCTGTAATATCCATTTTTGCCCATATTTTCGGTGGCTGCGGAGCGTCACTCGCTTTGGCAATATCCGTATCCGGACCGAAATAAATCCATCCGATATTATCCGACCATGCGTAGCCCGAAATCTGTCCAGTAGACATATCCAAATTCACCCCGCCGAATTTCGGTTTGAATTCCACCCATCCGACAATGTCCGACCACGAAAATCCGGAAATGTTGAACAAACTTCCAGCCATCGCGGTCAAAATCGTTCCGCCGTTCGCGAAAAACAGCCCCGCCGATAAGATCAAGGCGAAAGCCAAACTAAAAATTATTTTTTTTGTGGCAATCATTACTTTTTTTTAATGTCCCGATTTGTCGCGCTGTAAACACTTTTGAATCTATTTTAATTCTTCTGACAAACTAAAAACTGGACATAGGGCGCGTTGGTGCCCGCAATCGCTCCTCCTTTAACACCTCCTGTAAATGAATTAGACAAAACCAAAGGATACCCTACGGCAAGGTGACTGCTTCCTTCAGTATTTAGTGGACTACCTGTTGGAACACCCACATTATGCCTATGCTCTCCCGTTGCTCTATTTTCTCCGTTTGATAACTTATCGCCAACAGTCGCACCTAAACTTCCACCATCATTAAGCCCAACAAGATACCTTCCTTTAGCGTTGGTAGAGACACTCCAACCGCTGGGGCAACTGGAAAGATTAAAAAACATCACCGCCCCTTGAGGCACCCCTCCTGTTATTACTCCTTGTGTTTCCCATCTCGCCTTCCCATCCGCATCCGAAGTTAAAATCTTTCCAGCTCCTTGCGTGCTGTCAACAAGAGAAAACCCTCCCACGCTCAAAGCGCCGGTTTTGGTTTGACTTACAGAGCTCACATTGATAGGTGCCGAAACATTATTATTCGGCGGTTCGGCTGTCGGTCCGACCCAAGAAGAAGCGATACTGACACCAGCAACGAGTAAAAAGCTCAACACTGTAAACAAAAAAGACTGTTTTATATATTTCATATGTTAATTTTAATAAAACTAAAAAATAATAACCCCCCTTGATAAATTTCACCTTACCACACTAACAGAAAAAAAGCAAGTATAATCGCTTAATCATTTTCGCCATACCTTATAATTCCGGTGTGTGCAAGAATATTTTTGATAAGTTCAACAATCAATTGCAACACTTGTATTAAAATACAGGTGTTATGAAA
>CAYIIG010000004.1:0-15793 GCA_964363425.1 uncultured Candidatus Saccharibacteria bacterium
AACCACAGGTAGAATAAAAATGTTGCCGCAAAAGCAGCACAGAAGAAGATAATATGTTTGTGGTTTTTTATTTTAATCATTTTTGGCGGAACCGGAGAGATTCGAACTCTCGGTGGTTTTACCCACACACGCTTTCCAAGCGTGCGCACTAGACCACTATGCGACGCCTCCGTTCATTAAACTATCTCACAATATCGGAAATATTAAAAGTAGATTTGTTTAAAATTTGGAATAACTAGTCGAAATAATCCGTTTTGACGGCTTTTCTTACGATGCTCATAGTTTGTTGAACCACTTTTCTTCCTCTTTCCGTTCCCTGCTTAAGTATTGAATTGACTGAGGTCAAATCTTTTTCATATCCCATTCTTTTTTGCCGAATCGGCTCAAGAAAATTATTGAGAATTTCAGCCAGTCTTTTTTTTACTTCCATATCCCCCACTTTTCCGAGCCTGTATCTGTCTTCAAAATTTTTAATTTCTTTTTTGTCATCGTGAAAAGCGTTGAGGTAAATAAAAAGCGGGTTGTTTTCAATGTGTCCGGGGTCAGTCGCTCTAACACGAGTCGGGTCGGTGTACATTCGCATGACTTTTTCCGCGACGACATCGGCGGAGTCGTTTAAATTTATGGCATTCTTCAATGACTTACTCATTTTTTCTTTTCCGTCAATTCCGCACAATCTTGGAACATTTGAAAGCATTGCTTTCGATTCAACAAAAGTCTGACCGTATAAAGAATTGAATCTGCGGGCGATTTCTCTTGATTGTTCTATCATCGGCAGTTGATCCTCTCCGACTGGAACAAGGTTCGCCTGAAACCCGAGTATATCCGCCGCTTGGCTTATCGGATAGACAAAAAATCCGACTGGAACATTTTCACGATAACCCTTCTGTTTAATTTCATTTTTTACCGTCGGATTTCTTTCCAATTGAGCTACGGTAATCATATTCATAAGATACATTGTAAGCTCCGCGAGTTCCGGTACTTGTGATTGGATAACAATAGTTGTTTTTTCGGGATTTATTCCCACACTTAAATAATCTAAAGCTAATTCCAAAATATTGTCTTTGATCTTTTGCGGATTATCGTAATTGTCAGTCAGGGCTTGAATATCGGCAATCAATACGAACTGTTCATATTCATCTTGAAGCAAAACTCTATTTTGAAGCGACCCTATATAATGACCAATATGAAGTGTTCCCGTCGGCCTGTCGCCTGTGAGAATTTTTTGTTTTGCGGATTTTATTGACATACTGAAAGAATATCAAATTTTGTCAAAATTAACAAAATGTAAGCAGTTAACATAATTTTAAATTTGCAAAGGGTGTCTTTTTGTAGTATTACTTAAGAAATCATCTCAGAAATAATCGCTTAACAATTATGCAATACTTAAAATCGCTTGAATATCCAAACGCTCAAATTTCGGTGAAAAACAGAGTTTCGTCAGTCGTCGCGACGAAAGTCGCGCCTCTCTCCTCATCCTCTATTTTTTCCTCGAAATTTGAGCGTTTGTATTATTCATTATTTTTGAGATGATTTCTAAATTATGAAACTTTTAATTGTAGAATCGCCAGCGAAAGCGAAGACGATTTCGAAATATTTGGACGGCAAGTATACGGTCAAAGCGAGTGTCGGGCATATCAGGGATTTGCCAAAAAGCAACAAAACCGCGATTGACATTGAAGGCGGTTTTATTCCTCGTTATGAAATTTCCAAAGGCAAGGAAGCAGTCGTTGCGGAAATAAAATCTTTGGCGAAAAAAGCGGAAGAAGTATTACTCGCGACCGACCCCGACCGCGAGGGAGAAGCAATCGCTTGGCACATCAAAGAAGCGACGGGACTTAAAAATCCAAAACGAGTCGTATTCTATGAAATTACCAAAGACGCGGTGAAAGAAGCGATTGAGCATCCGCGAGAAATTGATGAGAACCTGAGACGAGCGCAGGAAGCGAGAAGGGTGCTGGACCGCTTAGTCGGCTACGACTTGAGCGGACTTATATGGAAGAAAGTTCGCTACGGCTTGTCCGCCGGCAGAGTTCAGTCCCCCGCTCTCCGAATAATTATGGAAAGAGAGCGGGAAATTCGCGCTTTCATACCAGAAAAATTCTGGGTTATCACGGCTGATGTTTCGGCGAAAAATGGCACTGGCGATAAATTTACGCTGACCTGCTCCGAAGAATCGCGCGAAGAAAAAGAAGCGGAAAGAATCCTCGAAATCGGCAAGAAAGAAATATGGGAAGTCAAAGATATCGCCGAGACGGAAGCCAAGAGATCACCACGCGCGCCATATATCACTTCCACCCTCCAACAGTCGGCGAGCTCTCGTTTGGGATTCGCTCCTTCAAGAACTATGGGTATCGCGCAGAAGCTCTACGAAGCCGGCTTGATTACCTATATGAGAACGGACAGTGTTAATATGAGCGGTGTCGCATTAAAACAAATTTACGAATTGGTGGGGCAAAAATACGGCAAAGAATATCTTGACCCGCGCATTTATTCCAAAAAAAGCAAGAACGCCCAAGAGGCACACGAAGCAATTCGTCCGACGAATATGCTGATTGAATCAAGCGGAGCGAATGATGAACAGCAAAAACTTTACCGTCTCATCTGGCAAAGAACCGTTTCTTCCCAAATGTCCGACGCGAAAGTGATGCGGACAAAAATAATCGCGGAAGCGGGCAAAGGCGAAATTCCGAATTTTTATATAAACGGTTCCAGAGTGATGTTTGATGGATGGCTCAAAGCCGATCCGTCATCAAGAGGCGAAGATGTGGAATTGCCGAAAGTCGCGATAGGTGAAATTTTAAAACTTTTAGAAATCCGTTCTGAAGGAAAGCAGACCGAGCCTCCCGCAAGATATTCCGAAGCCGGACTTGTCAAAGAGCTGGAAAAAAGAGGTATCGGTAGACCGTCCACTTATGCGAGTACCATAAAAACACTAGGAGACAGGGGCTATGTGGAGAAAATCAGCAAGGCTCTGCATCCGACCGACACAGGCGATGTCGTCAGCACATTTCTTGAGGCGAATTTTGCTCATTACATCAGCGACTCGTTCACAGCGGAAATGGAAAACGAGCTGGACGACATTGCGAGCGGTAAAATCGGATATGAAAAAACTCTTGGCGATTTCTACAAGCCGTTTTTAAAAGAAATAAAATTAAAAGACAAGATTGAAAAAACAAACAATCTCGGAGACGCTGACCCTTCTCTCAAATGCCCTGTATGCGAAGGTCCGATGGTGATAAAACTTTCCAAATCCGGCAAGTTTCTAAGTTGCGCCAAATTCCCTGATTGTATCGGAGCGAGAAAAATCACAGGCGAAGAGCTTGCCGGACCGAAAGAAACCGGAGAAGCTTGCCCCGAGTGCAAGAAAGGCAAGCTTGTCGAACGCGACGGCAAATTCGGCAGATTTATTTCCTGCAACAATTATCCGAAGTGCAAATACATTAAAAAAGACGCTGAGTTGGAAAAGCGTAATTCTACCGGTGTCGCCTGCCCTATCTGCAAAGACGGAATGATGACGGAGCGCCGAGGAAGGTTCGGGCTTTTTTACAGCTGTTCCAATTATCCGAAATGCAAAAATGCGATAAAAGCAAAACCGACCGGCAACATCTGCGATTACAAAAAAGTTGACGGCAGTGCCTGCGGAGCTCTTATGATGACGGGAACAAAAACCATCCCCGACCGCTGTTCCGACAAAACCTGTCCCAATCACAACCCGCATAAGATAGCGAAGGCGGAGTAAAAGATAAATCTTACTTTGAATTACAAAACCCGTCGGGGCGATTTATTTTAAGGTGGTCTAAAGTGACGATGATGTGAGAATTTCTTGCAAGTTATATAGCTCCCAAACGGATCAGGTCATGGTATAATAACGATATTCGGCAAACGAGTCGCCCGAATGTTATAGCTCCCAAACGGATCAGGTCATGGTATAACTCGTTCTTGCTACCTTTTTAGTATACTCATTACAAAAAACTTTGCAATTTTTTTGCTTTAATTCTTTCATATTATCTAGCATAGAATATGGTGGTGTTATATCTTAAACTCCACCACATCCCCGTCTTTGACGACATATTCCTTCCCTTCCGTTCGCACCAATCCTTTCTCGCGAGCTTTAGCGTAAGATCCGACATTAAGCAAATCCTGCCAATTTATAATTTCCGCTCTGATAAATTTATCTTTGAAATCATTGTGTATTGCCGTCCCCGCCATTGGAGCCGTCCAGCCTTTCACAATTGTCCACGCTCTGGTTTCTTCCACTCCTGTCGTGAAGTATGTAATCAAATTCAGAAGTTCATAGCCTTTTTTTATAAGATTATCGATTCCGTCATCTTCCGCTCCAATCGAGCCGTCCCTAAATTCCTTTTTTTCTTCCGGTGTTAAATCTTTTAATTCCTGTTCAATTCCCGCATCGACAAGAACCCACTTCGCTCCAGATGATTTCAAAAAATCCATAAGCCTTGAGTATCTCTCGTCGTTTATTTCATCAAGATTTTTTCCGCCGGCTTTTTTGTTGAGAATATACAGAATCGGCTTGGTGGTTAGAAGGTTTAACAATTTTATTACCGCGATTTCTTTTTCCGACACTTCCATAGAAGATGCCAACTTGCCATCTTGAAGAATTTTTTCCAGCTTAAGCAAAGTTTCCTGCTCGAAAACAGCATCCTTATCGCCTTTCTTCACATCTTTATTTAAATTGGCAATTCTCTTTGAAACAGTTTGAAGGTCGGCAAGGATAAGCTCCAGATTTATTACCTCAATGTCTTTGAGCGGGTCAATCTTTCCGTCCACATGAATAATGTCGTTGTCTTCAAAAATTCTCACCAATTCAGCGATAGCGTTCACCTCTCTGATATTGGACAAGAACTTATTACCCAAACCTTCTCCTTCCGACGCGCCTTTCACCAGTCCGGCAATATCCACAAATTCCACCACCGCGGGAATCGTCTTCAGGGTTTTAGAAAATTCAGCCAATTTATAAAGCCTATCGTCAGGCACGGCAACCACGCCCACTGACGGGTCGATGGTGCAAAATGGATAATTCTGCGCCGGCACCGACTTCTTTGTGATCGCGTTAAAAAGCGTCGACTTCCCAACATTCGGCAGTCCCACGATTCCTATTGATAATGACATATTGCTTAATCTAGCAATTTCAAGGCTAAATAACAAATTTTCAGTCGTCTTTTCTAAGAGTCTGTTTAAAGTCTAATGTTTCGTCAGAAATCTCAAATTTTTTTTTCACTTGGGAGTCTCGCCTTCAAGCGCCTTTGACTGTACACAAAGATTGAGGAGGCGTATCGAGATATACTTGCATTCAAGGGGGAACCTTTGGATTTTTGCTATGTAGGAAGCCTTAATAATGCTCTTATTGTCCGCTTATCAATAAAGAGTACTCGTCCTCGGGTTTATTTACTTAGGAGAACGGGGGGTTTTTATTGAGCAAAACTTAATTTTACTGTATTATGCGGGTATTATTATGAACAAATACGACCACAAAAATATAGAACGCAAATGGCAGAAATACTGGAAAGGCAAAAAAATCTATAAGACGAAAGACGGCGGGAAGAAGCCGAAGTGTTTCGTTTTGGATATGTTTCCATATCTGTCGGGCGAGGGCTTGCATGTCGGGCATCCGAGAGGATATATCGCCACCGATGTCTATTCTCGGTTCAAAAGGATGAACGGATTCAATGTCCTGCATCCTATGGGTTTTGATTCGTTTGGATTGCCGGCAGAAAATTACGCCATTAAAAACAAAATTCACCCTGAAGTCGCCGTCAAAAACAATGTCAAAAAATTTAAGAGTCAGCTTGAGCTTATCGGGTTTGATTACGATTGGGATAGAGAGATAATCACTTCTGATCCGAATTTCTATAAATGGACGCAGTGGGTGTTTTTAAAAATGTTTGAAAAAGGTTTGGCTTATGAATCTTACGAGCCGATAAATTTCTGTCCGTCTTGCTTAACAGGTCTTGCCAATGAAGATGTGGAGGACGGTAAGTGTGAGAGGTGCGCTACACCGGTGGTCAAAAAACCGATGCGACAGTGGGTGCTGAAAATTACGGACTATGCCGAAAGGATGTTGGAAGATTTGAATGAGTTGAAAAATTGGCCTGAACATATTAAAGAATCACAGAGAAATTGGATTGGTAAATCGGAGGGAACAACGGTGAAATTCGAAATCAGAAGCGCGAAGTCCGAAACAAATCAAAAATCAAAAATTCAAAATCCGAAAAAAGATATTGAAGTTTTTACGACGAGGATCGATACGATATTTGGGGTTACTTATCTTGTTGTTGCGCCAGAAAACAAAATAATTGAAAAATTAAAAGAACAAATAAAAAATTGGTCCGAAGTGGAAAAATACATTGTGGAGGCGAGGAATAAATCCGAATTACAGAGGACTGAATTAGCGAAAGAAAAAACTGGCGTGGATTTGAAAGGCGTAAAAGCGATCAATCCTTTCAATAGCGAAGAAGTGTCTGTCTGGACAGCGGATTATGTTTTAGGCGGATATGGCACGGGCGCCGTGATGGCGGTTCCTGCCCATGATGAAAGAGATTGGGAATTTGCGAAAAAATATAATTTACCGATTAAAGAAGTTATTGAACCGCTTTTTAAGACGACTTCTGGTCCAGACACTGTTGTAGAAAATTTACCAATGCAGAAACGGGATACGGTGGTTTGTATTGTAAAACATTGGTCTGAATATAAATATATTTGTTTAAAATGGAAAAAGTATGACTGGAAAACTTTTGTGGTTGGAGGTACGGACGGTGAAGATTCAGTGAAAGCCGGTTTAAGAGAAATAAAAGAAGAGACGGGATATACTTCTTCGAAATTCATCAAAAAACTTGGAAATAAAATTCACAATCAATTTTTTGCCCATCACAAAAATGAAAATCGTTGGGCAGTAGTGACTCCGCTTTATTTTGAACTTGAAAATGGAAAAAAGACTGAAGTAGACCAAAAAGAAAATGAAACTCATGATGTCGTTTGGGTTAATTATGATGAAGTTTTGAATTACCTCTACGACGATAAAAGTGACACTATTTTTTGGAACAGAATGATTGGAAAAGAAACTAGCTATACCGGCGATGGTATTTTAATTGATTCAGGCGAATTTAGCGGACTGGATTCTAAAACCGCCAGAGAAAAAATGACGAAATGGCTGGAAGAGAAAAAGTTGGGCGGAAGAAAAATAAATTACAAACTCAAAGATTGGGTGTTCTCGCGTCAAAGATATTGGGGCGAACCCATTCCGCTTGTTTTCTGTGAAAACTGCGCGGTCAAAATAAAATCCATGCCCGCCGATGAGGCAGGTAAAATCTCCCGCCCGCAGCGCCTGAGCGCAACGATGGCGGGCGTGGCAAATCTAAAAACTGAATACAGCAAGGGTGAATTACTTAATCCCGGATGGATTATCGATAAAGATTTACCGGTGAAATTACCTAAAGTGAAATTTTACGAGCCGACGGATACCGGCGAATCGCCTTTGGCGAAAATGGAGAAGTGGGTCAATGTGAAGTGTCCGAAATGCGGAGGCAAAGGGAAAAGAGAGACCAACACGATGCCACAATGGGCTGGGTCGTCTTGGTATTATTTGAGATACATAGACTCGAAAAACAAAAAAGCTCTAATTGATGGGAAAAAAGAAAAATACTGGTCGCCTGTCGATATGTATGTTGGCGGGGCGGAACACGCGACACGGCATCTTATTTATGCCCGCTTTTGGCACAAGTTTCTTTTCGATATCGGGATTGTAAAAAACAAAGAGCCGTTTTCCGGTTTAAAAAATCAAGGCTTGATTATGGGAAACGACGGAAGAAAAATGAGCAAGAGATGGGGGAATATTGTGAACCCAGATGATGTAGTCGCGCAATTTGGCGCCGACACATTAAGAGTTTATGAAATGTTTATGGGTCCTTTCGACCAGCCGATAGCCTGGAGCACTGACAATATGATCGGCTCAAGGAGATTTTTGGAAAAAGTTTTCAATCTAAAAAATAAAATCTCCCGCCCGCAGCGCCTGAGCGCAACGATAGCAAGCGTGGCAAATCTAAAATCTGAGTCAAATGCAAAACTGGAAAGACTGCTTCACCAAACGATTAAAAAAGTTACCGAGGATATAGAAAATTTCCGCTTTAATACCGCCATCAGCAGTCTGATGATTCTGGTCAATGAAATGGAGAAAGCGGAGAACTTTTCTAAAGAAACCTATTACTCCCTTTTGATTCTCCTTAGTCCTTTTGCTCCGCACATCACCGATGAATTATGGTTTGAAATAGGCGGTAAAAAGTCTGTCCACCTTGAATATTGGGTTAAATTTGACGAATCCAAGATTGAGTCCGATGAAATAAACATAGTTGTCCAAATCAACGGCAAAGTCAGGGCAAACTTTACCGCAAGTAAAATGCAAAATCAAAAAGAGATTGAGAATCTCGCGCTATCGCTTCCTGAAATAAAAAAATGGGTTAGAGAAAATACAATTAAAAAGATTTTTTTTATAAAAAACAAAGTCGTAAGCATTGTGGTTTGAAAATGTTGACTTAATTTCATATTATGATATACATATAATATAAATCATATTGCAGTTATTAAAAAAAATATTAAAAATATCAATGATAAATTTTAAACCGAAACAAGTTTCCAAAAAGCTTATGTCCGCTCTTTCCGACAGATCAAGCGACATCATCGAGAGCAGATACGGATTGGGAAAAAATACCGAAAGAATGACACTTGAAGCTATAGGCGATCAATACGGAATAACAAGAGAGCGCGTGCGCCAAGTGGAGAACCATTCAATCACAGCGATAAGAAAATCCAAACAATATGCTGAATTAAAGCCTGTTTTTGACGAATTGGAACAAATGATCCATTCCTTAGGCGGTGTTGTGGCGGAACAAGGCCTTCTTGATCATATTTCAAAAGACGCGAGTCTTCAAAACCACATAAACTTTATTTTAGTTATCGGAAATCAGTTCAAGAAAATCAAAGAAGATGATGATTTTCGGCACAGATGGTTCGTAAACGAAGATATGTCAAACAAAGTTCATGCCTCCTTGAAAAAGGTATATGAAAATCTGAGAGATGAGGATTTGATTCCTGAAACTGAAATGATCAAAAGCTTTATGAACCATATCAAAGATTTGGCTGAAAAAGTCAAAGATGAAGAAATGGTGAAAAGATGGCTCTCGATCTCAAAAAAGATTGGTAAAAATCCCCTTGGAGAATGGGGCAAATCGTCTTCTCCTAATGTGAGCGCGAAAGGTATGCGCGATTACGCGTTCCTCGTCATAAGAAAACACGGCTCGCCAATACATTTCAAAGAAGTCGCCAAGATAATCAGCGAAGTTTTCAATAAAAAAGCCCATATCGCCACTTGCCATAACGAGCTTATCAAGGACCCTAGATTTGTATTGGTCGGAAGAGGGCTTTACGCGCTTTCGGAATGGGGGTATATGAGCGGAGTGGTGAAAGATGTGATAAAAAAAATCATTGAAAAACACGGTCCTCAAACAAAAGAAGAGATACTCGCAAAGGTGATGAAAGAGAGGTATGTCAAAGAAAATACCATCGCAGTCAATCTCCAAAATCCGAAATATTTCAAAAAAGACAAAAACGGAAAATATTCGGCCGTTAAGTAGTAAAACACAGACTGGATT
This sequence comes from uncultured Candidatus Saccharibacteria bacterium, assembly GCA_964363425.1. GTDB lineage: Bacteria > Patescibacteriota > Minisyncoccia > Phycocordibacterales > GWA1-40-21 > GWA1-40-21. The sequence goes on from CAYIIG010000004.1 coordinate 9,666, forward strand.
GTCCTCAAAACAAAACACATGGAAACTGAGTTTCCATGTGTTTTGAATTTATAATTCAAAACACATCCTTTCTTTCCACGATTGTTTTCCAGCTCTTCTTTTTTGCTAGTAGATAGAGTTTCGAATTGGGATTGAAACATATAGGATTTTCGACCATTTCAAGGAAAGAAATATCGCCTTCCGTGTCTCCCACTCCGACCGATGCTTCAAGGGTGAGATTTTCTTTTTCCACCGCCCTTTTCACTATGTTGGATTTATCGCTAATCAGGTCTTCATTCACAACCTTGCCGGTGAATTTCCGATCTTATTAAGGATAGCATATTATGGGCTTGAAAGTCGGCACCCGCCTTCAAATCGATCAGACGATATTCGGCGGAGTTTTGCCTTCAAAGAAAGCGATGATGTTTGTCGACGCGAGGATTGCCATCTCACCTCTCGCCTTTTCCGTAGCAGAAGCTATGTGAGGAGTTATGACGGCATTATCCAGCTTTGCCAGACCTTTTGCCAATTTTGGCTCGTTTTCAAAAACATCTAAAGCGGCGCCTCTGATTACGCCGTTTTTTAAAGCGTCCACCAATGCTACCTCGTCGATAACAGGACCGCGAGAAGTGTTCACGAGATACGCTGTCTTTTTCATCATCGCCAGTCTTTCTTTGTTTATAAGATGACGAGTGGAATCAAGAAGCGGGACATGAATAGACACGACATCGGCTTCTTTGAGTACCTCGTCCACTGCGCCGAAATATTTCGCCTCATACTCTTTTTCAAATTCTTCATTCCTCGCCACATCGTAATAAATAACATTCATACCGAAACCGTTTTTAACGATATGCGCCACTCTCGCCCCTATTCTGCCCGCGCCCAAGATTCCAATCGTTTTGCCTTTCAAATCCGTTCCTAAGAGATGCATCGGCGCCCAGCCTTCATACTTGCCTTTTCGGGTGAAAGAATCGCCCTCGACTATTCTGCAGGTCAAGCTCAAAATCAGGGCGACGGTATGCTCCGCTACTGTATCCGTCAAAGCCCCCGGAGTATTCGTAATCATCACTCCCCTTTTTTTTGCTTCTTCTACAGCGATATTATTAAACCCTACAGCATAATTAGCAAAAATTTTTGCAGTTGGAACGGAATCAAAAATTTTTGCCCCAATCTGATCAGTCAGAAGACAAAGCACCGCATCATAAGGCTTTTTTCCAAGAGCGCGAACAAGCTCCTTCTCCTTTAGTGGACGGTCTTTCGGATTGATGTCCAATTCATAACCCTTGTCTTGAAGCATTTTTATTCCAATCTCCGGAATTCTTCTTGTTATATATATTTTCTTTGCCATAATGTTTAGTTGAATTTATTTAATCTTATTGAAAATTCTTAATTTCTCTTCCGCGACTTTTTCTACCGCCATCACTGCGCCTTTCAGATATTTATAGGGAGCGATCTCGTCTGGATTTTCTTTAAGTGACATCTGAAGCCCTTTCCTGTACGCGACACGAATCTCAGTATTTATATGAACGATTGACACGCCAGCGCTTATCGCATCGATGAAATCTTGAGCCGAATTCCCCGACCCGCCGTGAAGCACTAAAGGTATTCCGGCGAATTTTCTTATTTCTTTTATTCTTTCGATATTGAGAGCTGGGTCTTTGCCACCTTTAAGCATTCCGTGAATGTTGCCTACGGCTGGCGCTATCAAATCCACTCCTGTTTTTTCAACAAAATCTTTCGCCTCTTCCGCTTTAGTCAAAAACTCTTCGGTGATTTTCACTCCCTCCGGAATACCATCAAGGATTTTTGACGACTTGCCGATAAAGCCCATCTCGGCTTCCACAATAATCTCTCTGTTTTGTTTTCTTGCGTATTCCACGCATTGTTTTGTCGTTTTCAAATTCTCCTCAAGAGAAAGTTCCGTCCCGTCAAAGATCACGGCATCGTATCCGAGATCAATCGCTTCCTTGACCCTATCAAAAGAATAAGTGTGATCGGCGTTTATAAAAATCGGATAATTGTATTGTTCCCGCAGACTTTTCACTAAAGCCACCACTTGACCTGCGCCGATAAAATCTCTTTCTCCCTCCGACACGCCGATAATTACCGGCACGGACAGTTTTCTCGCCGCGTTAAAAATCCCCCAAAGAGCCTCAAGATTGGAGATATTAAAATGCCCGATTGCCACCCCCTTATCGCTCGCCTCCGATATATATTCTTTTAAATTTTTCATCTTCAAATATTAACATTTTTTCTTTCAATAAGCGAAACCCCCGTCATCGCTTTCGGTTTTTCAATGCCCATAATTTGCAGAATAGTCGGGGCGACATCGGCGAGCTTGCCTTTTTCGGACAATTTCAAGTCTTTTTTCACAACAATAAATGGCACGGGGCTTCCTGTATGCGCCGTATGAGCTTGATTTGTCTTGGGGTCAAACATTTTTTCGGCGTTGCCGTGGTCTGCCGTTATTACCAAAGCATAATCCGTTTTCTCGGCTTCTTTTATTATTCTTCCCAAATTAAAATCAACCGTTTCCGCCGCGGTAATGGTTTCTTTCATCTTTCCCGTATGCCCAATTATGTCCAAATTAGCAAAATTAACCACGATAAAATGATATTCGCATTTTTGCATAGCTTTGATTATTTCATCTGTTATTTCTTTTGCTTTCATTTCCGGCATCAAATCATGAGTGGCTATTTTATTCGATTCGATAAGTTTCCTGTCTTCGTTCGGATAAGGCTCTTTTTTGTAACCATCAAACAAGAAAGTCACATAGGAATATTTTTCTGTTTCTGAAATGCGCAACTGCTTCAATCCCGCTTTTGAAACAACTTCCGCCAAATTATCTTTTATAATTTCTTCGCCAAATAATATATTCTTGGAAAAAGGTTCGTCGTAATCCATCATTGTTATGTAAGTAAAATCTTTTGCCTGACACTCTTCGTTGAATTTTTTAGCGAGTTGTCTGACTCTATCTGCCCTATAATTGAAAAAAATCATCGCGTCGTGATCCTCCACTTCGCAAGTTTTCCCGTTTGCGGTTGGAATAACACAAGGTTTTATGAATTCATCCGTTTTGCCAGCTTCATAACTCCCCCTTATCGCTTCTAGCGCCGAATTATATTTCTCACCTTCCCCTTTGGCGATAGTATTATAAGCACATTGAGTTCTTTCCCAATTATTGTCTCTATCCATAGCGTAATATCTTCCGGAAACAGAAACGATGCAGGCTATGCCGGAATCTTTGCACACATTTTCTAAATCTTTTATATATTTCTCGGAGCTTTTCGGCGGAGTATCGCGACCGTCCGTAAAAACATGAATAAAAATTCTAGCTACTCCTGCTTTTTTGGCCAAACTGATTAAGGCGTAAAGATGATCAGAATGCGAATGCACCCCCGCCGGAGAAACGAGTCCTTTTATGTGTAAAGTGGAATTATGTTTTCTCACCTTTTCAAAGACTTGAGTTAAAAGCGGATTTTTTTCCAGCAGATTGTCCTCTATCGCTTTGTTTATTTTTTCCAAACCTTGATGAACAACTCTCCCCGCTCCTATATTGATATGCCCCGTCTCGCTTCCGCTAACTTGCCCCTCCGGCAACCCTACCGCCTTGCCAGATGCCTCCAAAACGCTATGCGGAAAATTATTCCAAAGGTACTCAAAGTTCGGAGTTTTGGCTTGAGCGATGGCGTTGTATTCTTTCTCTTCCGACAGCCCCAATCCATCAAGGATTATTAAAATTGCTTTGTTTTTCGTTTCCATACTTTTGACTGTATAATTGTAGCAAATTTTACGATATAATAAACATTATTAACCTTAAAACATATCCACGATTTAACGCAAACAAATTAAATAAAAAAATGAAAAACAAATTATTCATTATCGTCATTACAATAGCTATGGTAATTGGAATATATTTCTCAGTCAAAAAATCTCCAGTCCAAGCGCCGACGATTCAAGAAAAAGAGCAAACTCAAAGTCCGTCATCGGAAAATATCGCGAGCGAGCAGTCGTCATCCGATGAAGAAATTTCTCAATCTATAGTAAATTACACTGAAAGTGGATTCAGCCCTTCTGTTATAGAAATTAAAAAAGGCGAAACTGTTCGGTTTGTAAATCAAAGCATTGGCGGAATGTGGATCGGCTCGGGACCTCATCCTACGCATACAGCATATCCGGAATTTGACGCAAAGAAAAGCGTTCCGAACGGAGGAATTTATGAATTCACTTTCAATAAAGTCGGCTCATGGTCATACCATAACCATACAGGTCCGGGAAAAGCTGGAATGGTAATCGTTAAATAATTCATATTCCGCTTTTTGATTCAAAGAATTTTCTCAGATATGTTAAACTGTAGTTAAATTTTATTTATTACAAATGAATAACAATCTGCCGTCACAACAAAATGAAACTTGATTACAAAAAAATACCTAAAATAAAATTTACCGACCTCATTTCGTTGTCGCTCAGAAATTTTAAAGTCAAAACGAGAAGAACTTTTCTGACGATACTCGGCATAGGCGTAAGTTTTGCCACTATTTTTTTCTTGATTTCACTCGGTTACGGATTGCAAAATATCTTGCTCAAAGAAATATCCTCGGAAGAAATGCTTCTGACTCTGGATGTTTACTCCCCCAATCAAACCGCTCTGCCTTTGGACGGTAAATTCACGGAGGCGATAAGGCAAATGGGAAAGACTTCAAAGATAGACCCGATAATCGCGACGCGGGGACAGATGGACATATCAGGCATTTCGTTTGAAGTCTTGATTCAAGGGGTATCGCAAGATTTTTTTAAGTCTAACGATCAAAAAATAAAAAAAGGAATCGCCCCAAAAGAATATGAGAGCGCGGTGTTGATAACAGGAGAACTTGAGAAACTTTTAATGGGAGAAAACAATATAAAGGTCGGGAGCGACGGAGTCGAAATTTTAGGCTCCGACATAAAGCTTACCTACTATATTCCTGAGCTTATAGACGGGGACGAGAGCATAAAAGTCGAAGAAGCGCCGGAACAGTTTAAAATAAGCGGATCTCTCGAAAACGGCGGGGGGAACTATATTTACATTCCTTTTTCCAAAGTATCCAATCTCAATCTTCCATACTATAGAGTCAAAATTCTAGCGAAAGACAGCAAGGCTTTGGAAGAAATCAAAACTAAAATCGCGGAATTGGGCTTTAGCGCTTCATCCGTGGCGGATACGGTCGACCAAGCTAACAAAATTTTCAATATCCTGAAAATAGTCCTCGCCTTTTTCGGAGTCGCCGCTTTGATAGTGTCCGTAATCGGAATGATAAACACAATGACGATAGCCCTCCTTGAAAGGACGAATGAAATAGGCGTTATGAAAGTATTCGGCATAGCGGAGAGCGACATCCAAAAGTTATTTATGCTGGAATCCATGATAATAGGATTTTTGGGAGGGGTGAGCGGTCTTATTATGGGTTATATTTTTTCCCAAATTTTCAACTTGAGCGTTTTGTTTTTGGCAAACACTTTGGGAGGAAAATCTGTAAACCTGTTTTATTATCCGCCGTGGTTCATCATTGCCATTGTCGTTTTCGCCTCGCTTGTCGGACTTATCACCGGATACTTTCCATCAAAGCGCGCGGCGAAACTCGATCCGCTCATAGCGTTGCGGTATAAATAATGGAAAGTTTTTAGATTTGAGATTTTATTTTGAAACATGGAACCAATAATAAGCATTAAAAACCTAACGGTCATATATGACAAAGGAACTCTGGCGGAAGCAACCGCTCTTTCGAATGTGTCGTTGGATATTTTTCCGGAAGAATTTGTCATCGTCTTCGGACCTTCCGGATGCGGAAAGTCGACTCTGCTCTATGTCATAAGCGGAGCTGAAAGAAGATTAGCCTCTGGAGAAATGAGGATCAAGGACAAAGACCTGATGAACATAAACAAAAAAGATCTTGTTGATTTCCACAGACACAGCGTCGGTATGGTTTTCCAAGCTTACAACCTTATTCCCACCGTGAATGTTTTTGACAACATAATCCTTCCCCTCATCTTCAGAGGAGTTTCAAAGGGAGGAGTTTAAGAAACGCATTGATTATGACGAACACCTAAAATACTACGAGGGTCTTCAGTTCAACGAGATCCAGAACCCCTTACAGATGGCGATCATCGAT
>CAYIIG010000005.1:0-15624 GCA_964363425.1 uncultured Candidatus Saccharibacteria bacterium
TAATAGCTAGCTTCCATAATTATGAGATTTAAGACTTTTGAAAGAGGTCTAATAAACATGTAGTTTTAAATCCATATAATTCTGGTAATTGCATTGTATATGCAAAAGATCCTGACAAGTTATCGAGTAATATAGGAATCTATGATATTTCTACAGATAATGCTTGGAGATGGAATAATAAAACAGATGTCTCTTTGATGGAGCTCAAATGGAAGGAAGTTAACTTTTGTGACGAAAATGGACTAAATTGCATTGATAGCTCAAAAGAGAAATTTAAACCAATCAAGTCTTTAAACTATTCGATTTCAGTCCTAACCAAATGTTCCACAAGAATGCCTATCGGTGCGCCAGTTGCGATTGTTGGCTTCCCAGCTTTTGCCGGGCAGAGTTTTCAAGTTGAAAACTACGGCACTGGAGATGTTAATTTACTGACAACTTCAAATGGAATCATTAGCGCGCAAGATGATACTGTAGCACCTCCGTTTGGGGATTTGCTATATCCAAATTATTTTGTTTCTGCAAAAATAGATAGCGGTAATTCAGGTGGAATTGCTTTGTCGAAAACTCAGCAAGGACTTTGTGTTTTAGGGATACCAACATGGGTCAGTGTAGGGAATTACGAGACTAATGGCATAATCCAAAATATCCACAATGTGATGTATCGCCAATAAGGATAACTTTAACAATTATGACGACTCACATATACGGTTATTTTGATGATAGTGATGATTTTCGTCTAACAACGGTCAAAAAATGGGAGGGAAAATTCTTTGTTTCTTCTGCTAAAAAATATTTACAAAACCATCTTCTGAAATTTCTTAAAGATGATTTCTCAGTTGCTTTTCATAGTTTTAAAAATAAAAAAGTTGGGCATTTTTCTTTACTGCGAATTATATTTCCGCACATCACATTTTTAGGATCACTCTATAAAGGGGAGGATGGAACGGAATCTGCTTTAAAATTTATGCTTGATTATATGGGGCGAGTTTCAAAAGAGTATGAGTATCTTTCGGGTGTTTATTATATGAGTTATAGGCATGGATTATTACATACCAATATACCCAAGATTTTTTCTTTCGGTAAAAGAAAACTTGGATGGCAGATTACTTATGCTGATACTATCTCGGCTAATCGTGGCGATTCTTTACAAGGAAAATTGTTTTTATACCCAAAATTATTTTACGATGATTTGTGTAAGGCTATTAATTTTTATATTGCCGATTTTGACAATATAAGAAAGCAGAAGGATCTTTTCGCTAATTTCAAAAAAGGTTTTATTGAGATGTCAAAAATTCATTCCGTAAAAGATGTTCGAGTTGGAAAGTTGGGTAAAACTCTTCTGCGTAAAGGATTAAAAAGATACAGTATGTAATCTTTTTACCCTGCCCAAATTTCAAGAAAAAAGAAAACCGAAGTCCATGTGGTGTTTTTTCGTAAATTTTAAACCAATTCAAGAAATCTCATTGCGTCACTCAAAATGAATCGCCTCAGTTTTATGACGGGAGAGTTTTTGTTGGATGAGGGGATAATCGTTTGGCGAGGAATCCTCTTAATTATTTTTTAAGCAAAATTTTTACTTGACTTTTATTTTCAACTCTGCTATTTTAAAGGCACAAATGGTCATTAGGCCAACCGAGGAGCCCCGCAAGGGGCTCCGTTTGTTTTTATGGCTTTTCCTTCAAAAAATTAATCAATTTATCCTGTATCAATTCAAACTGATGCGGAGAAATCTTCCTGACAAAACGACGGAATCGCTTAACACTGATTAAGCGAAGCTGAGAAAGAATGACCGAAAATGTTTTCCCATCATGTTCCAAAGTATGATAATAGATTCCGTCTTTTTGTTTCGCGCTCATAGGCAAAACCCAGCAAACTTTGTTATTAAATTTTTTTAACACCAAGACAGGTCTTTCGAACAATTCATTTTTCCCGTCCTGCTCGTTTCCAAGGTTTATGCCGATTGAGCACCACCAAATTTCTCGTTCATGAAAAGCGAGAATGTCGCGAGCGATATTCTCCAAACCTTTCTTTTCTTTGTTCCATTGGTCAAAATCTTTCATAGAAAAATTTTACCATTTTTGTCTTCTCACTCAAAATGAATCGCTTCGGATTTTCGACGGGAGAGTTTTTGTTGGATGAGGGGATAGTCGTCGAGCGATGAATCTTTTTCAATCATATTTTTGGCTTCGGTGCGGGCGGCTTCTACCATTTTAATATTTTTTATCGCTTCCATACCGATATCGGAGATGCCCCATTGTTTTTGGCCGTAAAGCGCGCCGGTACCGCGGAATTTGAGGTCAAACTCGGCGAGTTCAAAACCATTTTTTGCTTCTTTAAGAGCTTTCAGCCGATTCAAAGTTTTGTCGGTTTTGGTGTCGGCGAAAACGAAACAATACGCTTGATGATTGCTTCTGATGACTCTTCCGCGGAGCTGATGAAGCTGAGCCAAGCCGAATCTCTCGGCGCCTTCTATTACTATTATTGTGGCGTTTGGCACATTGACTCCGACTTCCACAACCGAGGTCGCGACAAGTATGTTAATCTTCTTGTCTTTAAAATCATTCATCCCGTTTTCTTTTTCCGCCGGCTTCATCTTGCTATGGAGAATGGAAATTTCATATTCGGGAAAGATATCTTTTTTCAAACGAGTAGCTTCTTCCTTGACTGACTTCACGAGTAGGGCCATTTCCATAGACGGGTCGGGCTCGTCAATTCTCGGGCATATCACATACGCCTGCCTCCCGGCTTTCAGCTCCCCTCTTATTTTTTCGTAAGTTTTTTCACGATCGTTCGGCAAGACAATTTCCGTAATAATTTTTTTCCTACCCTCAGGCATTTCATCGAGAAGAGTCAAATCCAAGTCGCCATATATCGTGAGAGCGAGTGTGCGGGGAATAGGTGTTGCCGTCATTGATAAAAGATGCGGAGTAAGCGCGCTTTTTTTCGCCAGTTTCTGCCTTTGAGCTGTGCCGAAGCGGTGCTGTTCGTCTATTATGACGAGCGCCAAGTTTTTGAAGTTAACTGTTTTTTGTATCAGAGCGTGAGTGCCGATGAGTATGGGAATCTCGCCATTAGCCACCCATTTGAGAAGTTGAGGTTTCGAAATATCCGTCCAGCCCAAAGGATCAACTTTTGAAGGGAATTTCCGGCATCCGCTTCCTGTGATAAGTCCGATGCTAATGTTCAAACAAGAAAAATATTTTATAAAAGATTCAAAATGCTGAGAAGCTAAAATTTCAGTCGGCGCCATATAGGCGGTCTGCAGACTGCCGAAATCCTGCCCTTTCGGACGAGTGGTCGCCGTAGCGTAGACAGCCACCGCCGCGACAGCGGTCTTTCCCGACCCGACATCACCCTCAAGCAGGCGAGACATCGCTTGACCTTTTTTGAAATCATTTAAAATATCCGTGATTGCTTTTCTCTGCGCGCCAGTCGCTTTAAAAGGAAATCTGCCGATGAAATTTTCCAAATCTTTTTCATTTTTATCTATTATTGGAGCTTGGTTTTTTTGATACTCGACTTTTTCTTTCTGCTTTTCAAGTTGAATGAAAAATATTTCTTCAAAGGCGAATCGTTTTCTTGCCGACTCGGCGTCTTTTTTTCGGCGAGGCGAATGAATCCAGATGAGGGAAGTTTTGAGTGACGGCAAACTATATTTCTTAAGAATATTATCTGGAATCGGGTCTATTATCTCGTTGAGAATTCCAAAGCCGAACAATTTTTGTATTTTATGAAATATCCAATTTGAAGTAATACCTTTGCTCTCCGCATAGACCGGATACAGGGTGTAGCTTTCTCCGTTTTCACCAAAAAGAGAATTTCCAACACCAATCGGTAATTTGGAAACAGTTTCAATCTTAGGATTGCTCATATAAATCTCACCTTTTCTCTCCGAAACTTTTCCTTCGACTTTGACGAAAGCTCCTTCGCCGATCATTTTAGCGAGGTAAGGCTGATGAAACCAAATCGCCTTTATCTTCCCCGATTCGTCTTCTATGTGAGCTTCCGCCATTGGGATTTTTTTGATGAAGGCTTTACTGGTCTTCAGCCCGCTTATCTTTCCGAAAATCACGGCGCTTTCTCCACTTTCAAGCGAGCCGATATTTTTCATACTGGAAGTGTCGCCGTATCTGACGGGGAAGTGGCAAAGCAGATCCTCGGCGGTCTTAATTCCAAGTTTTCTCAAAGCTGTCTTTTGAATATCAGCAAGACGAAAATTTTCTTCAATCAGAGAATTTAATTTCATTTCAATATATTACATTACGGCAAACACTATTGGAATGCATCGATAAAATAAAAAGCGGACTATTGTTCAAATAGTCCGCCTCTATCCTGATCTCATCGACTAGCTACACTACGATAAAGACCTCTTTTTTGTAGTGTTGACGACGATGATTTCTTTCTCAAAATTTCTGATGATCCAGCCGTAATCACTCCATAAGGCTTTTATCATCTCAACTCCTTTTTTAAATTCCTCTTTGTCTTTTTCGGAGAAGCTTAAAGCAAGTTGCTCCTTTTCTTTTATTTTCTCCGCCATAAGAAAAACATTTTTGACTTCTTCGCATATCTCACCTGATAGATACCCGAACAAGTCTTTAAGATTTTCAGGAATGCCAACATCTTCAGCGATGTTTTGTTGATTGCATGCTTCTTGCATTGAAGCATATAATCCATTAATAACACTAAAACTGCGCATCAAATCTCTAATCATCCCCCACTCCTTTGAATAATTTTAATGATATAACATGAAGAGCTTCTCTGCTTACTATTAAAGCATTTATATTGATTTTTAGCAACTTTTTTACGAGTATCTGTTCACACCCTATAAATCATTAGTGTTTTATCTGTCATCCCCCGTATCAAAGTACGAGGGCAAGCTCTCGCGAACGCCGTCCACAGGTGTCGCCCCTGCTCTCGGCGACAGGGGATCCAGTTTCAATCACTAATGGTCTGAATTCCCGTTTTCACGGGAATGACAGAGGGAGGTGTGAGTAAGTACTTTTACGAAACGAAAAGAGTAATTTTTGTGTCGTTTTACTTAACACTCACAATCTTTTTCACTGACCATGATGAGTCGAAATTACCTTTTCTTTTGTGTCCGTATTCAACCTTGCCGTCTTTGAGAGCGAAAAGAGTATGATCCTTGCCTACACCGACATTTTGTCCAGCCAATACATTTCGTCCTTTTTGGCGCACCAAAACAGAGCCGATTTTAGCTGTTTCTCCCGCATAGAGCTTTATCCCGAGGTATCTCGGATTGGAATCTCTACCATTTTTTGTTGTCCCCGCCGCTTTTTTTGTTGCCATAATAATTAGTAAAAAGTTTATAAAGTCATAAAGTTTGTAAAGTCGGAACAGAAGAAACTTTTTACTTCATAGCCAATACTATATAGTTAAATTTGTTTGATATAATAACCCAATGAGTATAAAAGATTTTCTTTTAAAAATCAAGGGTAATTTGGAAAATTCGTCTTTTTTGTTTCAACACAAGACGAAAATTGCTTTCCGCGCTGATTTCTTCATCAGTATTATAATTATCTTAGTCGCATTCTCGAGTTTTGGATTGGGCAGGTTGTCGTCTTTGGAAGGAAAGAAATCGTCTATAACCATTGAAAGAAACTCGTCTTTCCCCTCAGTATCAGACGAAAAAGGCTCAATTAAAAATTTGTCAGACGATAAAATGAATACAGTTAAAGAAAATTCGCCAAAGTCCTTTGTCGCTTCCAAGTCTGGGACAAAATACTACTTATCGTGGTGCGGTGGCGTTTCAAGAATAAAAGAGGAAAACAAGGTTTGGTTTGCATCCGAAGCTGAGGCGAAAAAAGCTGGATTTTCTCCGGCTTCAAATTGCAAAGGATTATGATAATCGGCTATAATAAATTTTATGATAATCGTTGATGTTGAATCCACAGGCATTGAACCGACCAAACATTCTATTCTTTCCATCGGAGCGATTGATTTTCTCAATCCGAAGAATCAATTTTACGGAGAATGTCGGATTTGGGACGGGGCGCATATTATGGACGAAGCGCTCGCGGTGAACGGATTCAGCAGGGAAGAGATTGTGAGTGAGAAGAAACAAACCGAAGAGTCGTTAGTCAAATCTTTTTTGACTTGGGTTGAGTCGGTAAGCGAGCATACTATCGCAGGACAAAATCCTTCTTTCGATAGGGATGCCATCCATAAGGCGGCGGAAAGATACCATATCAATTGGCCTCTAGCTTACAGGACTATTGATTTGCACACCGCTTGCTACTGCCATATGATCAAAAGAGGGGTAACACCGCCGATTGCCAACAAAAGAACAGACTTAAATTCCGATAAAATAATGAAATATGTTGGGATTCCAACCGAACCGCATCCTCATAATGCCCTCAATGGAGCAAAAGTAGCGGCGGAAGCGCTTTCAAGGTTGCTTTACGATAAACCCCTGACAGACGACTTTAAAAGCTATTTTGTTCCATGGTTGAGTTAGTCAATTATATCCTTATTTATAGCCGTATTTAGTTATCATTTTGATTTGAAAAACAAGTTTTTGTCTTGACAGGCATATTTAAAAATGCTAGTATCTTAGGAAATCAGAGATCAGCTCTGATTTTTTAATTTAAGACAAAAACTATGATAGAAATTACAACATCTTTATTGTTTTTAGTGTCGTCGCTTTATGGCGGACAGGTTTCAGTATCAAACGACGCAGGTTCTCAAATTAAAGTTGATACCTTCCCAAAACAAGAGTTGGTGGAAAGTATTAAAGTTGACGGTCCGATAACTTTCGAGCGTTATGTGAGAGAATATTTTAAGGACGATCCGATATTGGCCGAGATAGCAATGTGCGAGTCAACTTTCAGGCAATATAATTCGGATGGAGCCGTGCTTACGGGCAGGGTCAACAAAAGCGATGTCGGGGTGATGCAAATAAATAAATACTATCACCTTGAACGAGCCGAGAAATCAGGTTTCGACTTGAATACGATTGTCGGCAATATGGCATACGCTAAAAAACTTTATAAAAGCGAGGGAACAAAACCTTGGAACGCTTCTTCAAAGTGTTGGAGAAAGTTTGCGAACCGAGAAAATGAAACTCTCGATATTGAAAGTTAAAAATAACATTTCGTAAAAAGCAAAAGCCCGACACTGTCGGGCTTTTGCTTTTTGCAACAAAATCTGATATTGTATAGGGAAGATAATTGATCTTTTATTTTGAAAATTCTTTTGAAAAAAAGGGCGGTTATGGATAAGAATAAAATTTTTTTAATTGACGCTGTCGTAAATTTTTCCAATTTAAACTCACTGACAAGCGATGTTTGTGGTAAATTTATCGCCACACATTGCGATAAGTGCGACAAGCAAGGTGAATCATTTACAGGTAAACATCTTGCGGATTCCTGCAGAATTGTTTCCAAGGAAGTTTTATTTTTGGAATCATTCGCGGACATATTGCCGTCTTTATCGGAGGATGTTTCCAAAAGTGCATTAGCATCTGTTGGAAAAGATTTAATAAAAGCCGTTTGGTTATTTTTATTCACGCACCAATTTAAACCCGCTCTTGGTTGTGATGTGGAGAGGCATTCGATTTTGTCTAAGCTGACCAACATCTCTAGTCGGATCAGAGAAGCGGTTGCTTAGTCGGCATTTTTTAGAAAGTCGCCAGTAATTTAATCAACTGGCGACTTTTTTCAATGTGAATAATCAGCGAAATTGTTTTTTGCTCATTTACTTTGAATTACGAAACGCCCGGAATTGTCATTCCCGTGAAAACGGAAATCCATATTTTCTTTGATAAGACTGGATCCCCGCTTGCGCGGGGATGACAGAAAAAAACGTTTCGTAATTCAAAGTCATTTAGCGCGCAGATGCATATAGATGTCTTCCAAGGCTTTTACAGCGTCTCCCGTGGCTATGTTGTTTTGATGGTACAGTCCGTCGCAACAGTCTCCAGCGGCCCAGATGCCCTCCACTGATGTTTTTTGGTTTTTAGGATCGACTATTATATGATTCCATTTGTTTAAAGCGACAAGATCCTTTATGAATTCAACATTTGGGATAAGTCCAATCTCAACAAAAACTCCGTCAGTTTTGATCTCGATATTTTTTTTATTTTCGCCATTTCTATAAACTAGCGATTCTACAAATTTGTCGCCTTTTATTTCTGTCAAATGAGCGTTTAGGATTGATTTCGTTTTTGGATTTTGCAAGACTTTTTTGACGGTTACAGGGTCGGCTCTGAATTCCGAGCTCCTGTTCAAAATCGTCACGCTTTCGCAGTAAGCAATCAGCTGAGAAGCCGTTTCCAAAGCTGAATTGCCACCCCCGATTACTGAGACATTTTTACCGGCGAAAATGGGACCGTCGCAGGACGCGCAATAACTTATGCCTTTATTTTCAAATTTTTCAGCTCCGGGAATATCCAGTTTTCTTCTGTGGCTTCCTGTCGCAACAAGAACCGTTTTTGTTTTATATTCTCCCGCATCAGTCTTGACTATGAATGCGTTTTCGTTTTCTTCCACAGATAAAACTTTTTCTCCCTTTTTAATTTCAACGGAGTTATCGGCGTAAGCAAGAAGATGTTTTTCAAGATTTTCCGCCAATTCTTTTCCTGTGATGGAAACAGTTCCTATCCAGTTTTGAACTTCGCTCGCGACCGCGCTTTGCCCATAGAAACTTTCCGTTATAAGCACTGTTTTCAGTTTTTTCCTTGAAGCGTATACACCCGCCGCAACGCCCGCCGGACCACCGCCTATTATCGTTAGATCATACATAAATATATTTTTTAAGTCCTGCTAAAAAGGCAAAAAGCAAACTAAGAACCTATCCGCTATCTCACCGCAAAATATAAGTTTCCGCAGGAAAGACATCTCGGCATTAAACTTATATTTTGACATCGACTCGCGGGTCATGTCCTCGATGAGAATCGGGACGCGACACCTCTCGCTCGTCAAAATAATGAGGAAAATAGGGCTTGCCAGCCAAAATCTTCAAATTTCGGCTACAAATCATCCACTCCTCCTCAACATATCTCAATGAGCACATTGACCTACTGGGTCGATATGCTTTGTCGGATTGTATGATTTTCGCTCGAAATTTGAAGATTTTGTCTAGGCATGAGATAGTGGATAGGTTCTAAGTAATGGCTTTTTTATTTCTTTGACCTTCTTAAGAAGGCCGGAACCGCGCCCCAATCGCTATCATCATCCTCTACTATCTTTCTTTCTTCTCGTTTTTCTTCTACTATCGGTTTGGTTTCTTTTATTGTCGCCGGGACTGGCATAGAGTTGTAAATTTTACCTTTCTTTTCTTCGGGATTATTCAATGTGTCGGAAGTGTTCGGGTTGTAAGAAAGTGGTGACGGTGAGGGTTTTTTTGTCATTATATCGGGGAATCCGGAAGCGATTACTGTCACCTTTATTTCATTCTTCTTCATTTTTTCGTCGCGAACCGTTCCAAAGATTACTTTAGCATTCGGATCTATCGATTCGGTGATGACTTTGGCGGCTTCTTGAATTTCAAACATAGTAAGATCATCTCCAGCAGCGATTGAAAACAAGACTCCTTTGGCGCCATGTATCGACAGCTCAAGGAGAGGGGAGTTGATTGCCATTTTTGCCGCCTCCTCGGCCCTTTTTTCGCCGGAGGCCATACCTATCCCCATAAGAGCTGACCCCGCGTTTTCCAAAATAGCCCTTATGTCGGCGAAGTCGATGTTGATTATGCCGGGCATTGTGATAAGGTCGGAAATTCCCTCCACAGCTTGCTTAAGTATCTCATCGCACATTGCGAAAGCGTTTTTCGCCGTGGTGGTTTTGTCGATATTCGCCAAAAGTCTGTCGTTCGGAATAACAATAATAGCGTCAACTTCTTTTCGCAAATCATCCAAAGCTTGTTCGGCGATTTTCATTCTTTGGATGCCCTCGAAGAAAAATGGCTTTGTAACAACAGCGACAGTCAATGCCCCAAGCTCTTTTGCCGTCCTTGCTACTCCAGGGGACGCTCCGCTGGCCGTGCCTCCGCCCATACCGCCAGCGATAAACACCATATCGGCGCCTTTAATAGCTTCCTGGATTTCCTCTTTTGTTTCTTCAACAGCTCTTTTGCCAAGCTCTGGATTCATTCCTGTGCCGAGTCCTCTGGTTAAATTCTTGCCAATATGGATTTTCTTTTTTGCCAATGAATGGTGAAGATCTTGCGCGTCAGTATTGACCGCGATAAATTCAACCCCGGTAATTTTCGAGCTGACCATATGGTTTAGAGCGTTTTTGCCCGAACCGCCCACTCCCAACACTTTTATTCTGGCGAAAGCTTCGACTTCAGGTTTTATTTGAGCCATTGTTTTATTTTATTTAACTAAACGAAACTACTTCAAAATATCATAGCAGAGAGACGGTAAAAAAAGAAAGACTTGACATATTAAATTTTAGACCGTGTCATTCCTGCCGCAAAACCCCGCTGGTGGTGTTTATGGCAGGAATTGCTTTATCCAAACAATCGCTTTTTTAAACGCTATTCTCGGTAATTTAAAATTAATTTGATTTTCATCGCGTGAGATAAGTTCCCAAACACATAATCCGTAAGCTACGGACCAAGATGCGTCTTTTATCTTCTCTATTTTTCCATCGCGTTTGTAGTTGACTGACGCGATTTTTGAAGGAAGTTTGAGAATGTTTTTTGCCAAGCCTTCTATGATTTCAACTCCCGAACCTCCTCCAGTCAGGATTATTCCGGCTGGTAAGAGCCCGCTTCGCCCGATTTTTTTAAGATGGTTTTCTATAAGTTCGAATATGTCCGAAAGGCGCGCCGCTATTATCTCATCCAGTTTTTTATTGGAGCGCGCCTGCTCGGAAGTAAATTTTATTTTGAGACTCTCGGCTTCTTCAAGCGATATTTTGAGTCCCAAAGCGATGTCGTTTGTTATGTCAATTCCTCCTATTGGAAATATTTCCAAGGATATGGGAATGTTGTTTTCAAAGACCGCGACCGAAACCGTCTCCGAACCGATGTTCGCCAAAACACACCCTGCGATTTTTTGAGTCTTGGTTAGGTTGACTATTGACGCCGCGATGGGGGAGGCCACCACATCAAGAACTTCGATTCCGGCTTTTTCAACCGTTTCTACCAGATCATTGAAATGATGCTCCAGACACATTATAAAAAGAGCTTTGACTTCAAACTTGCTTCCCTTCATTCCGACAGGTCTGCCTAAAATTTTTTTCCCGTCAACTTTGTATGAAATGGGAATGGACTGGATTATTTTTCTGTTGATAGATAATGATTTCGGTATTTCACTTTCGGCGACAGCAAGCGCGTTTTTGATATCCATATCGGTAATCTCAGAGTCGGCCTTGGATATCATAATCGATCCGCGGGATACCGCCCCGCAGAGCCCTACTCCTCCGAGAGACAGATATGCTTTTTTAATTTTAATTCCTGATGTTTTTTCGGCTTGAGAAATAGCTCGCTCTAAGCTTTTTGCAACATCGGAATTGTTGATTATGTATCCATGCCTCATTCCCTTTGACTCAGCAAAACCCGCCCCGATAATGTTCGGCATATTATTGTCGTCTCCGACATCACCGGAAACAACCACCACTTTTATTTGGTATGTTCCAATATCTATCCCCACTGCGATTCCGGGTTTCATATTTAATTTTTACTTAAAAGATTTTAATTCATCCATCAGTTGACGAACAGATCTTCACAATATTTCGTTTATAATAAAATTTGCGCCCTTACGCTGTTAAACTTTAAACTTGCTTCTGGTTATTTTTTCTTCAGCTTCCATTTTATCACTATGTTCGAATCCTTTCAAATGGACAAGACCGTGAATAAATAAAAATTTTATAAAATTATCATAACTCCTGTTGAAATTCGGCGCTTCTTTACGCGCAACTTCGAGGCAGATGAAAATTTCTCCCTCGCTGGCGCTTAAAGGAAAGCTTAAAATATCAGTGAATTTATCAATGCCCCTGTAAGATTTATTGAGATTTCTTATTTCTTTTTTTCCAATGATGACGAGGCTTAATTCGTAATCGGCTCCCAATACCGCTTCTTTCATTTGCGAAAAAATCAACTCATCTATAACAGATGAGTTGATTTTTGACTGGCTTGTTATTTCAAACTTATTCTCTTTACCGCTCCTTTTTATATTTTCTAAACGGGGCATTGCATTCTACCTTGTCGGTTTGATGGGCATCTTACCCATCTTGATGAGTTCAGTGATCTCTTCTTTTCTCCTGATGGATTTCAGCGTTTTCATTTTTCTTTTATAAGTCGATAATTTTCTTTCCTTGTATCTTATTGATCTTATTCTCGGCAGTATTCCAGAGCCTTGTACGCGCTTCGTAAAACGCCTTAAAAGACTGACATTGTTTTCATTATTATTTTTGTCTACTTCTATATTTATCATAGTACTTGCCATACTAGCATATAGTTATATTTTTTCAAGGGTGTAATTAGATTGAATTATTTTTTTTAATAAGTTAGACTATTGTGGTGTTGAAGAACACGGAAATAAGTCGAGTTTCTTTAGTATAGGCATAATTGCATAAAAAATAACAATCGTATGAAGGGAACAATAAAAACTCTTACGCAAAAAGGATTTGGTTTTATCTCTCGCGAAGGTGAGACGAAAGATCTATTCTTTCATTCAAAAGAATTGAATGGCGTGACTTTTGACGAATTGAAAGTTGGCGATGTCGTCACTTTCGAAGTCATGCAGGGTGAGAAAGGTCCAGCCGCCACAAATGTGTCGCGTGAATAAATAGACCTAAATAAAAAACGCTCCGATCTAAAAATCGGAGCGTTTTTTATTTTTATTCCACGCAAATACCCCGTCGCGTAAGCGCGGGGATGGAGTGAGTTTCTGATTCGTATTCGAATCAGGTCAAACAGCTTCGCTGTTTGACTGATCGGGATACCCTGTGGCGTAAGCCCAGGGTTTTTCATTTTAAAAATAAAGACGCGAGATTCATAATGTGGTTTCTAAACGCTTATCTTTAATTTCTTTAAATGGTCGGATAGATTTTCGGTTGAAATTATTTCTTGCGATCGGGTATTCATATTTCTGACTATCACCGTGTTTTCCATCGATTCCTTTTTCCCCATTATCAAAGCATAAGACATTTTTAATTTTTCGGCCAAAGCGATTTGTCCGCCCAGCATATCACGACTTAAAGATTGACACACTGAAATTTTAGCTTTTCTGAGCATTTCTATTATGTTTAAACTTTTTAATTTCGCCTCAAAGCCGAGCTGGATGAAAAAATAATCCGACTTCTTAATCTTGATATTTGATAAGATATTATTCGCCAGTTTTTTTAAATAAATTTTAAGGACGACACCGGGAATATCTTTTTTTAATCCGACTTTTTTTGTTAATCCGTCATAACGACCGCCGTAAGCCAAAACCTCTCTTTTTTTATCAACACCTCTGGTTATTTCGAATATAGTTTGGGAACAATGCCTTCTGTCTGGCACCAAACTGTTATTGATACGATAATTTATACCTAAAATCTCGAGTCCCTCAAGGATTTCTTTGAAATGTTGCCTACTTTGTTCAGACAGACAGCTTAATGCTTTAGGAGCATCTTCATTCATAGTTCGGCAAAATCCTTCTTTGTCGTACCTGAGCAACGCGAACGGATCTTTTTTTAAAATCTGCCGGCAATCAGAGGGCATTTTCTCTATGTTTTTGCGATAGTAATTAGTAAGTTCCTTGACGAATTTACTCGTCGACTCTTTGTCTCCTATACTGTTTATATCAACGCAAACATCTTCGATTTTATTATCAGCAAAGATGGCGATGGCGGTTTTTATCAAAACGATTTCCGAGATGCTTTTAGGCGACCCTAATATATGAAGATTCAAAAATTGTTCGTCGGCTGAATTTCTGCCGTGCTTGCCGGAAGCCGCCGTATTTTTATAAGATAACATTATCGGCTGAGGTTCTGCTATCAAATTCTTGTTGATATAATTTCTCAAAATAGAAATTTTTTCTTCAATGGATGTTTCTGATGGCGACGAAACCTCATTATCGGATCGCTTATTTTTTTCTTCTAAAATTTTAGCGGCGTCGTCGATATCTATTTGCTCTATTGTCGGTTGTTTTGCGGGGATAAACCCGTAATAAAATGCGGTTTCTGTCGCCTTGTCAATGTTCTTGAATTCAGTGAATTTGTTTTTATTCGCGCTACTTGTTTTATTCTCGTTTGAATCCAAGTTTTTACTTTCTGCTTTTTTTTTATATTGATTTGACGAATACATAATTTTCACAGTTAGACTGAGTTTGCTAGATCTTCACTTCTTCTTTCAGTAACACGGGTGTTCCTGACCCTGGAATAATACTCACTTTTGTTATGGGGAATAGTCTCAAAAAGGGCTTCCCGACTATAAGTGTGTTTTTGACCGCCCCCCAGATTCTTGAGTCTGAGCTCCGTGTTCTATTATCACCCATAACGAAATACTCGTCATTTTTCAATGTGACCGACATATGGTCGCTATTATCAAGTATCGGATTTATATAGGATTCTTCCGTGATGAGCGATTTTGTTCCATCTTTTTTTGTTATCGATATGCGTCCATTTTGAATGTCTATCGTTTCCGACGGAAGACCTATTATTCTTTTAATATAGAATTTTTTCTTGTCATTGGGGTATCTGAAAATAACCACATCTCCGCGTTTAGGATTTTCAAATCGGTAGCTTATTTGATCGACGACAAGATACTGTCCGTTTGCAAAGGTAGGATCCATTGAGTCTCCGCTTACAATAAACGGCTGAGCGATAAACAATCTTATTGGCAAGACGATTACCGCGACAAACAGAGCAAATTTGAAAATCTCCTTGAAAAAATTTTCTTTTTTTACAGGACTTTCAATAACAGTCTCGGGCGCTGGTGAATTTAAATTTTCTTTTTCCATTTGATTTTCATTTTATTATAGATAGCGCGGTTGACGCAAGCAGGAAAAATGTGGTCTGACTACTATTTGAGAATTTCAAGTTTTGAGAGTGGAATAATTTGCCGTTTAAAATTATATGGTAATATAAATCGCATATGAATTACATCGTGGCGTTGGGAAACCCGGGAGAAGAATACAAAAACACCAGACACAATGTTGGTAGAGTTGTGTTGGAAGCGTTTGTCAAGAAGAATGATTTTTCCGATTGGGTTCCTGATAAAAAGTTGAAAGCCTTGTCGTCGGAAGGCAAAATAGGGAACGAGAAAGCATTTCTGATAGAACCGGAAACTTTTATGAATAAGTCGGGTCTTTCTCTTCAGTCTATAATCACAAGCAAGAAGAAAGCGGAAAATCTTGTGGTGATTCACGATGATCTTGATTTGCCGATAGGGAAATTCAAAATCTCATTCAACAAAAGCTCCGGCGGGCACAGAGGAGTGGAGTCAATAATTAAGGCAATAAAAACGGAAGCTTTTACGAGAGTTCGTGTGGGAATTTCTCCCTCAACCGCGAGCGGAAAACTCAAAAAGCCGAAAGGGGAGAAAGAAGTCGGCGATTTCATTCTTGGAGAATTTAAAAAAAGCGAAATGGAAACCCTGAAAAAAATATCTAAAAAAGTCTCCGACGCTCTTGAAATGCTAATACTCGAAGGACGAGAAAAAGCGATGGGGGAA
>CAYIIG010000006.1:0-15524 GCA_964363425.1 uncultured Candidatus Saccharibacteria bacterium
ATCGCGAAAGGATGAGGAGATGTTTGATTATTTAGTATTCGTGCAACAAAGCCATGACAAGCGATGAGTCATTATAGATACCGATACCATCACCTCCAATATTACTGATAGTGCTTGATGCGATAGTTATTATCGAACTGTTGAAGGCGCCGACACCATCACCTTCAACATTATTGATGGTACTTGACGCTATTGTTATTATCGAACCGTTGTAAGCGCCGATACTATCACCGTTACTTATGCCGTCAATCACAGTCGACGCTATAGTTATCACTGAATTATTGTAAGCGCCGAAGGCATCATCCTTCAGATTTTCTAAGCGAACATTTTCAATAACGACAGAGCTTCCGTTGTAAGCATTGACGCCACCGGCGGTATTTATAAAATCCGTGTTGTGAATTTCAAGTTTTGAATTATTAAGCCCGATATTATCCACATTCTCAAAACGAACATAATCAAAATTGCTTACCCCCGGCGCGTCGTTAAACCAAATGCCTCCAATATAATTATCCAAATATCCCGAGTAAGAACTGAATATTATTGGATTTTCAGCCGTTCCTCGCGCGCCAACAATACCCCAAATATAAAATCTGCCGTCAGCGTAGCTGGAGTAATCTTTATAAAGCATTATTTCAACCCCTGGTTTGATGACAAGCGTACTTGAAGCGGTAATCAAAATCTCGTTTGGAACAACAAAACTTCCTTCATCGGCGGTAAGAGTAAGATTTTCAGTAATATTCCGCCCTTTGTTAATGAGAAAACTTACGCTATTCTTAGCTCCAGGTGTTCCACTGATGTCCTCGCCATCAGCATCTTCACCGTTTGAAATAAAACCGAGGTTCGTTCCCCAGTTGAAAATATCCGCGCCTGATTCTTTTGACGCGTATCGTTCCATCGTTTTTTTGGCTGAAGAAACACCGGCAGGCCATGCGCCACCTGTAATTGCCGGTGTGCTGTCGAACACTGTTCCGGAATGCGACAAGACAAGCTCTTCCCCGCTATTCCCAAGCGCCCATTCCGAAGAGCCATTGCCATAAGTAAAAATGGAGGAATCGATAACTACAGTACCCCCTCTACGTTCAAGAACGAGATACTCTCGCGGAGCGATTGAGCCGGAGAGAGCTATGCGCGGAGTGTTGTCTTTTGATTCAATCGCCCACTGCGACAGACTAATTGTGTGACCTGTATTATTTTTCAACTCCAGCCATTCATCGTAAGAAGAAGCGATTGTTCCCATCCAAGCTATTTCATTGATGGCGATCGGGATGGTGGCGACAGAAATTGTTTTGGTGCTCGTCGCGCTTTTTTGACCGCTCGCGCCGACCGCCGCGACTTCAAACGAATAATCAGAAAAATCGGAGGCGATGATGTCGAGCGTCGTTTCTGTGGTCGTTGCGTATGCGCCGTTTTTATTCAATGCATAGTAAAAAGCGCCGGAAACCGGCGCCCATTCGAAACGGACGGTCGTGGTAGCAAGAAGACAACCGTCGGTCGATAGAGAGCCGTCGCATTGCGAAGCTTTTAATGCTGGCGCGGACAATTTTTCTTCGGCTACCGTCTCAATTTTCGCCGTTTCAAGTTTTTCAACCGGATCGAGCGGAGGAGCCGAACCTCTCCCCGACATTCGCAGTCCGACAAAAACAAGTTTGGGCGGAGAACCTTTTTCAGTCATCGCTTTAACCTCGGTCTTCGGCACTGATGGCGTTTCCGGCGACAAAGACGGTTTGCCTGAGGCTGAAACAGCCGAGGCGATTGTCGGATTGACGGCTAAAGTAGGCGATGATGACTTGGCGATCGATCCGCTATTTTTAGCAACCGCGGAGACCGCAGGAGAAATCGGCGACGCTTGCTGTGTTGCGACAACTGCCGCGCCGTTGTTTCCCGCCAAATTCGCCGTAGCTCTGCCAGTCAACGATTTGGCAACGGCGGTTATGGAAGAAGCGACCGCAATAGCGGTTTGCGCCGCCGATACGGCGGTATTGTATGCCGACGCCACCGCGATGGCGCCGTTTTTCACTGTAAGAGCGAGAGCGTCGCCACTCATATTCGCCGCAGGGTCGGCGACGGCAAAAACCGCCCCCTCAATCTTATGCGCGATAGTAAGCTCCGGCGGAGACAGACAAGACTTGTTTTCATTTTGCGAGGCGTTTTCCGACAAACGATTAAGTGACACCTGAATATCAGAGACGATTTCCGCGCTTCGATATTTTAGATAAATATCTTTGAAATTGTGTCCAGCCGTATCATCATCATTTTGCAATTCAATATGCGTGTTCGGCGACATTATGTTTTTAAAAGGAACGCGACCGACAACGCCAGCGATGACTTTGTCCGTGTCGGAGGTGAGCCACTTTCCTCCTCCCGCGACACGACCGGACGGAGTGGCGATGCTGTAAACGCCTATTGATTCTGCGGGAACGCCACCTTGTTTTCCGGCTACCTTGTCGTAAAAACTGTTAGCATAAAAATTGCCCTGTGAATGGGCAATGAGTAGGAGCTTTTGAGTTTTGATCTTTTCGCTGGCGGACTTCAGCATCTCTATCAGGTCGTAATCCTGAACCGTCTCATTGTCAAAAATCTTCTGGTACACTGACATCAAAATGTCCCCGACACCGGCTAGGTGGGAGGGGTTGTGGAGATAGTCGACGGTGAGGGGTTGGTTGTTGAAAGTATCCTTAAAATAATATTTCAAAGCATCTCTATTTAAAATAGCTCCGTCTTCATTGGTAAAAACTCCATTGATTGTCTCGATTGTATAACCCTTAAGTGAACAAGTGGAACTTTGCGCCTGAGCAAATGCAAAAGATGGCAACAAAACCATCATTATTACCATTACTTTATATATTCTTGAAAAATGCATCGTAATATAATTTCTTTGAATTACAGAGCCCCCTTCTTTGTCCTTTCTCGCGTCCCTCTGTCATTCCCGCGCAGGCGGGAATCCAGACCATCGGTGATTATTCTCTGGATCCCCGCTGGAGTTTACCCTCGTGAAGACGGGGGCGGGAATGACAGAAAGAAAAGATTGATAAAAAAAGTTTTGTAATTTAAAATTCATAAAGTCTCAATTGAGTAATGCTGAAAGATTAATATCACATACTTCATTTTCTGATTCGCTATAGCTTCCTATGTATTTAACAAAATCTTTTCGGAATTTTTTTCTTTCTGATGTATTCCGTTGCTTATTCTCAACAAATCCGTGTAGTTTATCCCCAATTTCAATAAATTTTTTAATATCATTTCGTGAAGATATTTCACCTACACAATAATGCGCTCTACTCTGCTCTCTCACCACTTCCGTCACCGTCTCCTTATTCACCACAGTCTGCACCGCCTCCATCTGCAATGCCAACGCATACTGCAAAAGTACCGCCCGAGTTTTCGCGGAGTTCGGATATTCTTTAAAAATTGCCAATTCCACATCGTCGCGGATGCCGTTTTTGTTGGCGTCAATCCCAGCGACGGTTTTGTCTGCTTCCGCTCCAGGGTTCGGTGGCAAATTCTTCCCCATCACATCGTCCATCGTCAGCTTGGTCGCGTGAATTTTCGCCACCTCAGCGACAGTCTTTTTTAGATTATAAAAATGAAACATCCGCACAACAACCAAAACCGCAAAAGCCACAAAAATCACAATAAAAAACCACATTGTCACCTTCCCCACTTTTTTTAAAATAGCCATAATAATTTTCATTATACCAACAAAACAAAAAAACCAATCTGTAAATCTGTGGATAACCCAACAGCCACTTACCGACATCGGATGTCGGTAAGTGGCTTAGTAGTTAAAAAGTGATGTATAATAATCTCAAATGAGAAAAGATAATTTCATAGATGGGGAGTATTATCATATTTACAATAGAACCATAGCGAATTATCGCGTATTTAACGATGAGCGAAACGCAAAACATTTATTACGAGCATTTTTACTAGCTAACTCAACAAAATCCAGCGAAGCTTTTGAATGGTTAAGAAATGATCGAAAAAAGCCCTTACCGACATCCGATGTCGGTAAGGGCTTTGATGAAGTATTGGAAATACTGAAACAGGGGGAGAAAATTGTTGATTTGTTGTGTTTCGCTGTTATGCCGGATCATTATCACCTTCTGTTAAAAGAAAGGAAAGAAAACGGAATAATTGATTTTGTCCGCAAGTGCGATATTTCAATTTCAAAATACATCAACATTAGAAACAACAGAAAAGGTTCTCTTTTTGAAAGCAGTTTTAAATCCAAACACATTAATTCAAATGAATATCTTGTCCATTCTTCTGTTTATATGCACCTAAACCCTCTTGATACTATAAGTGGCAAAGAATGGCGGGAACATAAACTGCAAAACTGGGAAGAAATCAGGAAACCTCTTTTTGACTACCCGTGGTCAAGTCTGAAATCATTTTTTGAACCGTCTTCCGACAACAACCTGCTTTCCGGTCAAGAAATAATAACCGAGCAATTTAAAAACAAAGAAGATTATGAAGAGTTTCTGAAAGATTGGTCCATACCTGATTCTAATTCCTTTACGGATAACGAATTTAAATAAGCCATTTACCGACATCCGATGTCGGTAAATGGCTTATTTATTTCCCGACTTATCGCCCCCTCTTCAATTTTTAAACATAAACCTTGCGCCACAAGGGTTTTTTGTCAAAAAGTGAGTTTTTTGTTGCACTACAGGTATACTGAAATAATGAATTTTAAGATAAGGGAAGTAAAACTTAAGACAGGAAAAGTGGCAGTGCAGGTTTACACGATCGTAAACAGAAAAAGAAATATTTTAAAACATCTTGGCAGTTCAGATAATGAAGTGGAGATTAAGGACTTAAAAGAGCAGGCTGGCAATTGGGTACAGGAAGAGATGAGTCGAAATGGTTTGTTCCAAGATGCTCAGGATACATTTTTTAAGAATTACAAATATCTAGGATTCAGTTACAAATTTGCCTATGATTTTTTAAGTAAAATATTCAACGATTTTAATTTTCACAATCATACCAAGAAACTGTTTAAAGATTTATGCATAGCCCAGATTCTAGAACCTTCCTCTAAAAGACAGAATCTTTTGTTTTTGGAAAGATTTTTTGAGATCAAACATAATTTAAATAATTTGTACGAATATTTGTCTGTCTATGATTCAAATCTAAAAGATAATCTGGAAAAGGAAGTTCTGCAGATGGCTCAAAAACATTTCAATTTTGATTTTTCTTTTGTTCTATACGATGTTACCACTTTGTACTTTGAGTCCTTTAAAAACGATGAATTCAAGCGTCCTGGATTCTCTAAAGACAGCAAGTCCAATCAACCGCAAGTTGTAATACCATCCTTGAAAAACTTATTCGTATTCGGTAGGTAAAATATAGCTATAAATAAGACTGTTTTTGTTGATAAAAGCGAAAGAGATAATTGAAAATGGTATAATCGGGTTAATAGTCACCAAAGAAGGATTTCCAATCCATTATGAGGTGTTTAATGGAAACACATTCGAGGGAAACACTTTCATTCCGATAGTTTTAGACTTTAAAAACAAATACAAGATAGAAAACATAACTGTGGTTGCCGATAGCGCCATGTTTTCTAAATTGAACTTTGATAAATTAAAAGAAAACAAAATCAATTACATAGTGGGAGCCAGATTGTTGAATCAGAAAAAAGAATTGCTAAATCAGATCGAATTGTCTTTAGAAAAGATAAACAAAGAAACAATTAGAATAGATGATCTAATCGTGGAGTATAGCGAAACCAGATATGCAAAAGACAAAAGAGAGCTGGAAAAGCAAGTGGAAAAAGCAAAAGTTTACGAAAATTCCGAATCGACTAAACTTCGTAAAATGAAATTCCTTAAAAACAACAAAACTAGATACTATCTAGACCAAGACTTAATTGATAAAAATACGAAATTACTTGGCTTGAAAGGGTACATTACCAATTTACAATTACCAAACGATGAAATAGTGAATTATTACCATAATCTTTTTAAAATTGAGCACGCTTTTAGAATAGCTAAGTCTGATTTAGAGATAAGACCAATTTATCATTTCAAAGAACAATCTATTAAGAATCATCTTCTAATTTGTTTTGTCTGCCTTTCTCTGTCTGTATTTCTAGAATTAAAAAACAAAAAGTCGATAAAACACATGGTTGATTTGCTTAAAAATGTTACGGATGCCAAAATGCATAACTTAAAAACCGATAAGATTTTTTATGTGCGGAGCGAGATAACCCAAGAAACTAGGAATTTGTTGCACTAAACCGATAAGTCGGGAGATTGGTCCATACCTGATTCTAATTCCTTTACGGATAACGAATTTAAATAAGCCATTTACCGACATCCGATGTCGGTAAATGGCTTATTTAATTTGTTTGTTATTTATTGTTTTTAACCCCAATCCAAAAGACTTTTTCTTGATAGATCGCGAAGTCACGCCGTCTCCATTTTCTTTTTGATTTTATCTTCATCGTTTTCCATAATCTTTGAATTACGAAACACCTGCAAATTATCACTTTTCCCGTCTTTCTGTCATTCCCACCCCCGTCTTCACGAGGGCGGGCTCCAGCGGGAATCCAGATTAAACCAAGACGGGTCTGGATTCCCTTCTTCAAGGGAATGACAGAAAAAAGAGTTTCGTAATTTAAAGATAATCAAAATAATATCGCATTCCCTTACCAAAAGCCCCTTACCGACATCGGATGTCGGTAAGGGGCAAGGGGCTTAAATACAAAAACCCCTCTCGGGAGAGAGGGGTTTTTGCTAACCATCTTCTTGGTTGAGATTAGCTTTCGCTAAGCGAAACCGAAGAAGTCACAAGAGGTTATTAGAATGTAGTTACTGCTCTCAAGCTTTCTAGACCGAAATCAACATTGAATTCTTGAAGGCCTGTTGTATCGTCGTCAAAGTAAATTTTGGTAACTTTAAATTCGACAACACCTGAGTTGCTATTCTTACCGAATGAACCATCAAGTGTGAATTTTCGGCTTGAACCGCTTGGGACAACATAGTAAGTAGCTGCATCTCCAGACAGAGTCGCTGAATCAGCGTTAAGTACAGTCAAGCTTCCTATTGCACCAGATGTGGTTGTTGTAGCCACAAAGGTAGCAGGTGTCTTGCTTACATACAAGTCAGAATTGCCGGTGTTATTCATTGTAAAGACAAACTTTGCAGATGAAGTAGCCACGGAAGATGTACCGTTGTCAATTGGAGCCTGAGAAACGCTTAGGTTAGTGAATGAAGCGCCAGACTGCAAGAAAGTAATATCGTTTGAAGTGATTGTATTAGCTCCTGAAGCTGTGGCTGTAGTGTAGTTATCATCAATACCAACAATGTTTGTTGTATTAACCACCATTGTTGTTGAAGCCATTATTCCGTTGGTAAAATCATCAGCATCAGCAATATCAGCTTTTATTGTCCATGTTTTCCATGAATCCAAACCTAAACTAATGTCTAGATTGCTGAAAACAGTTGAGCTTCCAACAGTACCATTATAAGTCGTGGTACCGTCTGTCAAAGATATTCTCTTAAACAATGTAGAGAAAGTAGCTAACGATCCAGATGTTTTCAAAGCAACTGTCAATGTGTTGATCTTTGAAGCTTTGTTTAAAGACTTAAAGTCAAACATACCGAGAGTTACACCTGCAGTCTCTCCACTTGTGGAAGTTGTCTGAATTCTTGCAACTGGGGAGCCAGAATTTACTCGGGCTGATATATCACCAATGGAACCGGAAGAAGAAAGGGTAACTGTTCGTCCAGAAGTCTCTGAAAGTGAGTCTGTGTAACCCAAACCATTTATGGTTCTAATACCGCCAGTACCAGTTTTAACAACTACAGAGACATCACTAGTTAACTTGTCAGTAGTTGGAATAACCGTTCCTGAAACGACAAGGATTTTGTCAGCGCCAGGTTTGACGACATAGTTAACATTATCCAATCGAACTAAGTAGTCTGAGCCAACAGTAACCTCAGTCGCGTCTGAAGCGCCAGAGATTGTCTTTTCGGCGATAACTGTTCCGTCTGAAGTCTTAAGAGCCAACTTGTTGAAATACAACCATGGTCGCTTATCCATTCGGACATCAAACCTAGAGATTGTAACATCACCGATCGTAGCTTGAGCCTTAAGAGCGTACATATCTTTAGTCTCACCCTTTTTGAGAGTTTGATTGCCGACATAGCTGTCAAGGGAAATTGTAACTGAACCATCTGTCGCCCCAGTTGAAATGACTGAGCTCGATGAGCTTGAAGTCGAGCTTGTTGAGCTTGTTGAGCTGGTTGATGAACTGCTTGAGCTTGAAACTGAAACTCTATTCAATTCGGCTCTTGTGGCGGCATCAACCATACCAGTGGCTGTAACACCTTTGATTATCTGGTAATTGATAACGGCTGCTTTTGTGAGTCCTCCGAAGTATGAAGTTTCCATACCAGGTGAACCTGCTCCCGTTAGAGCAACCTGTGTTCTTGAGTCCGCATTCAAGACTTTCTGCAAGCTCATAACCTCCGCGTTCCTGCTTCCGACTTTAAGGTCGAGAGTGAATGTGGGTGTTGCGTAGCTTGATACAGCGGCTTTCGCTTGAGCGGCTTTGTCCGCGGAAATTATTCCAAGGCTGATAAATAGATCAACTAACTGGCTTAGGGAAATTCCCTGAGCGCTAGCTGACGAAGTTGTTCCCACAACTAACGAAAGAGCCATAGTGAAACCTATAACTCCCGCTACTATTTTTGTAGCTTTTGATTTTGTAAAATAACTCATAATTTTTATTACTAATTTTTAATGATTTCTTTTCAGCTTCTTAATTTATAAATTTAATAATTTTAGAAAAGAAATCATCTTGACGAACATTTTAAAATGTTCGTCCTGAAATGCGCGCGACTGATCGATTTCGACTAAAAACCAATCCTTAATCGCGGCTTGCTTAACTAACCGATTTAAGCGAAAGAAAACTTTTTATATTTTCTTTCGCGTTCTATCACCAAACCAATCATCTTATATTTTTGCAAGTTTTGACCCTGCAAGATCGACACAAGATAATCGACTTAGCTGACTAAATTTGACCTGATGATCATCCGTTGACTGACGATGACTGAAATAAGTTTTTCGGAAAAATTACTTCTGCGGGACTTATGTAAGTTTGCTTTTTGTTATTTCTCACAGCAAGTCCCGTTCTGTCGTTCCCGCGCAGGCGGGAATCCAGTCCTTCTGTAGAATTAAATCTGGATCCCCGCATTCGCGAGGATGACAGAGAGGATAGACACTATTTAATTTTCAATGAACAATCTTGCTGAAAAATTTTACTGCTGTATTTGATATTTATTTTCAAAAACAAATATCAAATACAAGTATAATCCTTATCGAATAATTCTGCAAAAATACAACTGTGGATAACTGCCAAATCGGCTTTCAAGCCTTAGAGCCTTATTCTGGCAACACTACCCACTAGCTCATAATAATTACAAAAATACATAAAAAAGTCAATGCCTCTCTGTCATTCCCGCGCAGGCGGGAATCCAGATTTAAATACAGAAAGACTGGATCCCCGGTCGCCGAGAGCAGGGGCGACACCTGTGGACGGCATTCGCGGGAATGACGGAGGGGAAAGAGAGCCTGTCCTCGCGCTTGATGCGGGGAATGACAAACCGATGCATTTCGTAATTCAAAGAGTATAATTATTTCGTATGATGAGGAAAAATTACTATGTCTATATTCTCGCAAGTCAACGCAACGGGACTTTATACATAGGAGTCACCAATGATTTGGGTCGCAGAATAAATGAACATAAAAACGGCTTAATTGAAGGATTCACGAGAAAATATAATGTTAAGATCCTTGTCCATTATGAGGCAACCGATACGATTGAAGGGGCTTTAAATAGAGAGAAAAGTCTAAAAAAATGGAGCCGGAAATGGAAACTGAATTTGATTGAATCTGAAAATCCTAAGTGGAAAGATTTGGCGGAAGATTTATGAGGACTGGATTCCCGGTCGCCGAGAGCAGGGGCGACACCTGTGGACGGCATTCGCGGGAATGACGGAGGGGATAATTGTCCTTTACGCTAGCGAGTATCGGCTCCACCTCCTCTCACCTTCTTTCTTAAGGACACCTTTTTCTACCAAGCCCAATAACTCCCTCTGAAGAGTTTTTTCACTGCAACCTGAAACTACAACGGAAACATCCTTAACGCTTATTTCTTTAGTTTTTTTCAAAAGATTTATTATTGCTTCATATCTGTCATTTTTATTTGCGATAGTGTGTCCTTTATTAAACGCAGTGTTTGCTTTGCTCTCATTGTTTTTGTCCTTTAGAAATACTTGTCCGTTAGAATGTCTTTTATCTGAATCCGCGATGGAAGCATTCGCTTTGTCTTGAGTCGGCGAATGACCATCGTCCGTTTCAAAAAAACTTTTCGACAACAAAAATTGCGAATTCAAACTTCTCTCTTTTAGGTCAATCAAATCAATAGTCTTTTCAATTTCAAATCGCAGTATTTCGTAATTCATAGAGGATACAATTCCGGAAATTTTCGCCACCTCCAAAAGAGAAATTGTTTCCAAAGCGATCGATATGAAATTACTCATTGCCTCGGTGCGGTTGCGATGTCCTTGATGCGACAAACTTAAACTATAAGACAACAAAGAGGTAGCGTCGTTTCTCATTTTCCACTTGATCGGTTCACTGTCTAATAAAAAACTCGTAAGCAAGTAAATCGCCGACACAATCTTCTCTGTCTTTTTGAAAACGAAGACGATCTGAGTATCATTTTCAAAAACAGAAAGCGACCTTAAATTAAGGTTTTTGTATGTGGTCTGCTCCTCTATTTTCTTGTTTTTATTTTTATTATCGTCCATTTTGTCTTTTATGTTTTGTTGCGGTGTCTTTTTATTGTCCTTGATGACTTTTCTTTCCTTGTATGTGTCCTTTATACCAATCCGAAAAAATCTCTCTAAATTTATGTCTATTATATATCGGACATTGAAGCTGTGTAAAGACGAAAATAGCAGTAGGAAATGAAATTTTTCTTTTGTCATTCCCATTGCCTTGCAACTGTTCATGCTTTCTCTGTCATTCCCGTGAAAACGGGAATCTAGACCCCCAGGGTTATGCTCTGGATCCCCGCCTACGCGAGGATGACAGAAGGAAACAAATCTTCTCCTTGCGTGAGAATAGAATGACAAAGAAGGCGGGAATCCAGTATAATCATCTGCGTGAGGAAAAATTATTATGTGTATATTATGGCAAGCCGACATAATGGAACTTTGTACATAGGTGTCACCAATGATCTAGTCCGCAGGGTGTATGAACATAAAAACAGCATGGTTGAAGGATTCACGAAAAAATACGGTATCAAGACCTTGGTTCATTACGAAATAACTGATACCATTGAAGGAGCTTTAAGCAGAGAAAAATGTTTAAAGAAGTGGAACAGAAAATGGAAATTGAATTTGATTGAATCCGAAAATCCAAAGTGGAAAAACTTAGCGGATGATTTATAAAAAATGGATCCCCGGTCGCCGAGAGCAGGGGCGCGCCTGATTGAGCGCAATCACCTACTGGGTGTGGACGGCATACGCGAGAATGACAGAAAAAACCTAACACCTAAAAACTAAAACCTAGTTAAGATCTATGGCAAAAAAAAATAAAAAGGAAATAAAAGAAACGAGTGACAAAAAATCCAACAGGGACGGTGTGTTGGGTCAAATCGGAAATGAAACGAAGCAGGCGATTTTCGCGATAGTTTTTTTCGCGATGACAATTCTCTCGATTCTCGCTTATTTTCATAAGTCTGGTATTGTCGGTAATAAGACTTATGACATTCTGGAAAAACTCTTGGGTGTGGGTTATCTGCTCATACCTCTCCTTTTCTTATTACTCGGAATTTCATTTATAAAAGCGAAGCAGAGGAACCTTGGCTGGCTCAAGATTGCCGGCATAATTATATTCTTCGTTTCTGGTCTTGGTGTCATCGGCATAATCTGGAATCAAAAAGGTGGAGTGATCGGCAATGTCATATCCTCCCCGTTGATGAAGTTGTTCGACTTTTACACAAGCCTGCTTATTCTTATCGCTCTCATCACAATCTCGTCTCTCATTATTTTTGAAACGAAGCTCGACACAAATTCTTTCTTGGCAATCGCGCGAATATTCGGAAAGAAAAAAGAGGGCGAAGATGCGGAAGTGGAACCGATTATCGCAAACGGCGCGGATGTCGCCAAAATGACAAAGATTGCCGAAGAAAATAAAAAAGATGAAGCGGAATCTGAAAAAGAAGGAGTGAAGAAAAAATCCAAAACAGACAATAAAAAAGAAAAAGATGAACCCGGCGAATTTACCATCAAAGCGAATCGGGAATATTATGGCAGGTCATACACTCCGCCTCCGCTCTCTCTTCTTGATAGGGATAAGGGAAAGCCTGAAGTCGGCGACATTAAGGCTAATGCCAACATTATAAAAAGAACACTGATGAAATTCGGAATCGATGTGGAGATGGACGAAGTGTCGATAGGTCCTTCGGTGACCAGATACTCCCTCAAGCCCGCCGAAGGGGTGAAAGTTTCCCGTATTGTCGCTCTTCAAAACGACCTCGCTTTGGCGCTTGCCGCTCACCCCATCAGAATAGAAGCCCCTATACCGGGCAAATCTCTAGTGGGAATAGAAATTCCAAATAGCGTCAAAACGACAGTCGGCTTGGGGACTATTTTGGCAAGTGAAGAATACCAGCTTTCCGCCAAACCTCTTCTCGTGTCGCTCGGAAAAAGCATTCCGGGCAAGTGTTATTTCGGCAATATGGAAAAGATGCCCCACCTTCTCATCGCCGGAGCGACAGGCTCAGGCAAGTCCGTGACAATTCATTCCATAATCACTTCCCTTCTTTTCCGAAATTCGCCTGAGCATATGAAATTC
This sequence comes from uncultured Candidatus Saccharibacteria bacterium, assembly GCA_964363425.1. Taxonomy (GTDB): domain Bacteria; phylum Patescibacteriota; class Minisyncoccia; order Phycocordibacterales; family GWA1-40-21; genus GWA1-40-21. Next base: position 12,877 of record CAYIIG010000006.1, read on the forward strand.
ATTATGATCGACCCCAAGAGAGTGGAATTGACTCTATACAACAACATCCCTCACCTTCTCACCCCAGTCATCACTGATCCGAAAAAGACCATTCTCGCGCTAAAGTGGGCGGCGAAAGAGATGGACAGACGCTATGACATTCTTGAATCTAAGAAAGTCCGTGACATAGAGTCTTACCATAAAAACATTCTTGGAAACAAAGAGTCGGAAACGGAGCTTGACGATGACGGCGAAGAAATAAAAATCGAGACGATGCCTTATATCATCATAGTAATAGATGAGCTTGCCGATATTATGCAGTCTTATCCTCGAGAATTGGAATCGGCAATCGTAAGATTGGCGCAGATGAGTCGAGCGGTGGGCATTCATCTCATCTTGTCTACGCAAAGACCGTCGGTGAATGTCATCACCGGACTTATCAAAGCCAATGTGCCGGCGAGAATAGCTCTGCAAGTCGCTTCGCAGATTGATTCGAGGACGATACTAGACACTGGCGGAGCGGAAAAGCTCCTCGGCGCCGGAGATATGCTCTATGTCGGCGCAGAAATGTCCAAGCCTGTGCGACTTCAATCCCCTTTCATATCGGAAAATGAAGTGAAAAAAGTCGTGAAGCATCTGATCGACGCTCATATAGACGAGGTACCGGACGGAATAAATTTCACAGAAAATAACGAGAAAAATATCGCGTTTGGGAGCATAATGGAAATGGGAGACGGAAGCTTGAAAGATGAGGATGATTTGTATGAAGCCGCGAAAGAAGAAGTGTTGAAAGCGGGCAAAGCCTCGACTTCATACATACAAAGAAAGCTGAGGGTCGGCTACTCGCGCGCGGCGAGCCTCATAGACACATTGGAAGAAAGAGGGGTAATCGGTCCGGCTGATGGGTCAAAAGCGCGAGTGGTGATTGGAGCGGAAAATGGTGGTGGTGAGGAAAAAATAGCGACCGTGGCGAATAAGACGGTTTATTAGCTTTTGCAAATTAAGAAATACTCTTTTCTGTCATCCCCGCGCAGGCGGGGATCCAGAATATTACTTGCTGATTCTGGATTCCCGCATTCGCGGGAATGACAAACCGATGAGTTTCGCATTTCAAAATAATTTGCAACAATCCAAAATGAACAGAGGTCACATAAAACTTTACTTAAAAATATCTCTGACTTTGTTGTTTCTGTCCTTAATATCAGGCTACGCTTTTTATCAATCGAAGAGTATAATCGCCGGACCCATAATTACGATAAACGAACCGCAAAACGGAGCAACGACCGAAGAACAATTTATAAAAATAGCGGGGGTTGCTAAAAACGCAAAAAAGATAACTTTAAACGATCGAGCTATAGAGATTGACGAGGCGGGCGCTTTCAGTGAGAGATTGTTGTTATCGGAAGGTTATAATATAATTAAAATAAGCGGGTGGGATAAGTTCGACAAAAAAACGGAGAATATTATTGAGGTTGTTTACAGGAAGAAGGTTGTAGGTGGTGGGTTGTAGGTTGTAGGAAGAAAAGGAAGACCAATAATAAACTAATAAATTTAAGATTATGATGAAAAAAGATAAAAAAGAAGTTGTACTCAAGGCGACCTCAGCAAACATAGAGGAAACTTTGCAAGCGATAAAAACAAAATTCGGAGACGACGCCATTATGAAACTCGGGGAAAAACCGAAAGTGAATATCAATGCCATATCCACCGGCTCAATCGGACTTGATGCGGCGCTCGGCATCGGCGGACTTCCCCGCGGAAGAATAGTCGAGATTTTCGGACCTGAGTCCTCGGGAAAAACGACTCTATCTCTTCATGTGATTGCTGAGGCTCAGAAGCTCGGCGGAATTTGCGCTTTCATAGACGCGGAACACGCGATGGATCCGGAGTATTCAAAAAGACTCGGCGTAAAAATTGATGAACTTTTGATTTCCCAGCCAGACACAGGTGAACAAGCTCTTGAGATAGTAGACAGTTTGGTGCGGTCGGGGAAACTTGATGTCATCGTGATCGACTCGGTGGCGGCGCTCACTCCGAAAGACGAAATCGAGGGTGATATGGGGGCATATCATGTCGGTAAACAGGCGCGCCTTATGTCGCAGGCGCTGAGAAAACTTACAGCAATAGTTGCCAAAAGCAAGACTATTGTCATATTCATCAACCAAATAAGAATGCAAATAGGCGTGATGTTCGGAAATCCGGAAACGACTCCGGGCGGAAAGGCTTTGAAGTTTTATACTTCGGTGCGACTGGACATAAGAAGAATTGCTCAGATTAAAAAAGGTGAAGAAATTATGGGCGGAAGAATAAGAGTGAAAGTGGTGAAGAACAAGGTGGCTCCCCCATTCAAGCAGACTGAGTTTGATCTTATGTATAATGAAGGCATTTCACGCGAAGGAGAAATCATCGCGCTCGGCGAGAAGATGGACATTATCAAGAAAACCGGCAACTCCTACGCCTTCGGCGAAGAAAAACTCGGGCGAGGATACGACGCCACTCGCCAATTCCTGAAAGAAAACGAGAAAATATCCGGCAAAATTCTGGAAGAAATAAAGACGAAGCTTAAAGAAATCTAACGGGAACCCATCCGCTATCTAACCACAAAACAATAGGAAAAATGAACTACCCCGCGGCAAGCCGTCCCCTCGCAGACTAGGCGGGGTATCCCG